>NZ_JBMDIY010000037.1:0-62348 GCF_057808895.1 Flavobacterium sp. FG68 | reverse complement strand
GATGGTACTGCAGTATTGTGGGAGAGTATGTCGTCGCCTTTCTTTTGAAAACCCTATCCATATCGGATAGGGTTTTTTGCTTTACAATACTTTTTGGGAATTAAAATATTTTTGGGTTAAGAAACTAATATTAGCTGGATATGTATCAAGTCATATAAGACTTCCTGCGGTTGAAACCGCAGGCAATATTTTGTAGCTTAAAGTCGAAGTATTCGAAATTGATATTATGTAGTAATGTCGTAGAAAAATATTTTTTTTATTCTAAAAACAAAAACATCATGAGCTAAGAAAAATTTATAATTATTTTATTGATGCTTAGGTTTTGTAAATCAGTATATTGTATTTTGTGGGCATATTATATTTTTTTATTGTCAACGTCATTAATAAATTGAATTACACCATTCATAAAGACTTTTTGATCATCCCACATTGCTAAATGACTTCCGTTAGGACAATATAAATAACGTCCTTTTTTTACTAATTTACTTTGTTCTTCCATTGCTTTTGGATCCATTGTGTCATATTTGGCACCAATCATAAGTGTTGGAATTGTAATTTCTTGTAAACGATTTTTAATATCCCATTTGGCTAATCTTCCGCTAATACCAAATTCACTTGGCCCTTGCATCATAGTATAAATTTCTCCATTTACATGTTTACTGGTGCGATTTAATCCGTCTGGCCATTCTTTTAACCGACATAAATGTTCTTTATAGAAATTTGGAAGCAATAATTCCATGTATCTCGGATTACTAAAATCTTTTTTAGCTTCTAAAGCTCTTATTTCTGCTAAAATTTCGGGTTTCATTTGTTTTGCTAAAACTTCATCAGCATATTTTCCATACTCTGGAGCACTTGCCATCATATTTGAAACTAATAATCCTTTCATATTTTGCTGATATTTTAAAGCATATTCCATAGCAAGGATTCCTCCCCAAGAATTTCCTAATACATAAAAATTATCTTTATCTGCATTAATTGCTTTTCTAACTTGTTCGACTTCATCTACAAATCTGTCAGTTGTCCATAGGCTGCTGTCTTTAGGCTGATCACTATAATAAGATCCTAATTGATCGTATTCATAAAATTCAAATCCCTCACGTTGAAAAAATGTTTCAAAACATTCCATGTATTCATGTGTCATTGCGGGGCCTCCATGAAGCAGCAAGATTTTTATTTTAGGGTTATTTCCAAAACGTTTTGTCCAAACTTTGAATTCACCTACAGGTGTTTTTATAGGAATCATTTTTACACCGGCTGATTCTACATTGTTTTGATCGTAAGTAAAATAACTTGAAAGTACATCTGATTTGGGTTCATTTTTACAAGATGTTAAAAGTATAATCATTGAAATGATTGCGGTATAGCGCATATATTTAAATTTTAAGGATTTAGACTAAATTACAAATTATTCTTAAACGAATTTTGATCTGTATATAGTTAACCTAAATTCTCAAAATCACTATTTATAGTGATGTGTGAAATTTAGTTGAGTTATAGTTTTGCAACTTGTGAAAAAGTTAAAATATATAGCTGCAGAATGAAAAGTAATAGAACTATTTTAAAAATAACACCAAAGTTTCAAATTTTCTTATTCCTATTTTTTTTCGCTGGAATATGGATTTTAAACGCTCAGAAAGGTTGTGCGCAAGTACCGGTTTCTGTTTTAAACGGATCGAATGGGTTTTTACTGGAAGGTAAAGCTAATGAAGATGATCTGGGATACACGACAAAAAGTGCAGGAGATATTAATCATGATGGTATACCGGATATTATGATTGGAGCGCCGGGAATTGATTTTGGAGGAATGAAAGATGTAGGTGAAATTTATGTCATTTTTGGCGGATCCGGATTTTCATTTAAAACTTTTGATGTTGCTGCCTTAAACGGAACTAATGGCTTTGTAATTAGGGGTGTTGCCGCTGGCGAAAAATTAGGAACTATGCTAAGCCCGGCTGGTGACTTTAATAATGATGGAATTGATGATATTATTATTGGAAATTATACTGAGGAAGGGATGGCAACCGCACAAGTATTTTTTGGAGCTAATACGTTTCAGCCACTTTACAACAGAACTGATATTGATAATACAAAAGGAATTTCTATTACCTGTAATGGAGAGGCAAATACATATATAATAGATGTAAGTTATGCTGGCGATGTGAATCACGATGGAATATCTGATGTTATCATTACTGAATTTTACGCTGCAAGAACTAATAATTATATTGTTTTTGGAGCTGCAGGTATTACGGATTTAGTCACTTCATCATTAAATGGTACAAATGGTTTTAAAATATCAGGATATGCAGTTTGGTATGGAGACAGTATTGGCCGCAATGCTGGAGATATAAATAATGATGGAATCGATGATTTAGTTTTAGGATTTCCGTCTTTTCAAGATTCAGCAAATCCTTATTCAGGAAGAGTTGTTTTGATATTTGGTAAAAATTTAAGTTTTCCTGCAATAATAGATTTGGATATTTTGAATGCATCAGAGGGAACAATTATAACCAATTCTATAAAGGAAAACCGAATGGGAAAATCAGTTGCATCAGCAGGTGATTTTAATAATGATGGTATTGATGATATTATAGTAGGAGCTCCATTTAAAGACCTTGACGGAGTTAGCGGTGTCGGTGGAGCTTATGTTGTTTTTGGAAGGAATACATTTCCGGCTTCATTTTCTATAACAAGTATAACACCAGCAACAGGTGTAGTTTTTCAAGGAAATAAATACAATGATCAGTTTGGATTTTCAGTAGCTGGAGTAAAAGATATTAATCACGATGGAAAGGATGATATTGCAATTTCTTCTAAAGAAGGAATCTCAAACAGTGGTGCCTTATATATTGTTTTTGGTGGAAATACCGCTACGGGAATTGTAAAAGAAAATAAAATTTTAAATACGGTTGGATACCAGATTTTTGATGATTTCGTTGGTTATTCTAATAAGACTTTTGCACGTGACGCAGCAGGAATCGGAGATTTTAATAATGATGGGACAAATGATTTTATATTAGGATCTACCAGAAAAGAAGATTATTATTGGGATAAAGGGAGCGCATATATTTTTTACGGCGAAACTTTAGACCGTATAGATAATGTTAAGCCAATCATTGAATGTCCTGTCAATCAGGAACTTTATGTGAATTCAACATTACCTAATTATATTACGTTATTGCCTAATGTAACAGATAATTGTCTGTATACCAGTAATTATGATTTGGTAATAACTCAAAGCCCACCTCAGGGGACTTTATTCAAAGGAGATACCAATGTAAAGATTACTGTTACTGATTTATCCGGAAACACAAATTCATGTAGTTTTTTAGTAAAATTGAAAACACCTCCTTCAGCGCCAACATGTAAGACAGTAAATTTTTCGTTGGAAGAATTAAATGGAACAAATGGTTTTGTGGTATACGGAGAAACAGGTTTTATACAAACGGGATTTAGTGTAAATAAGGCAGGAGATATAAACAATGACGGTATTCAAGATTTTATATTAAGCTCAGTAGGAGATATAAGAAGTTCTTCAGGAGCTTTTAAAAATATACAGGAAATAATAAAGGGAAGTGTATATATAGTATATGGTAAAACCACCGGATTTCCGCCTACAGTTCATTTAAAAGATTTAAATGGAACGAACGGGTTTATTATTCGTGATGATGTAGATTTAACCGGGTATAACAAAACAGGGACTGTAGTAGCTTCTGCAGGCGATATAAATGGTGATGGAATAGACGATATAATGTTGAGTGCACCACACAAACAAAATATTAATTACGATGCAGGTGCAGTTTATGTAATCTTTGGGAAAACAGGAGGTCTTGCCGCTCAATTCTTTTTATCAAGTTTAAACGGAAGTAACGGATTTGTATTTTCTGGGACAGAATATTATGAAACGATAGGTGCAGGGATTGATCCTATTGGCGATTTTAATAATGACGGTTTTGATGATATCGCTGTTTTTGGAAGCGGACAATTAAAAAAAGGACATATAATTTATGGTAAAAGCGGTCCTTTTCCAGCCTTACTATTATCGACAGAGTTAAATGGCAGCAATGGTTTTTCAATTTCCGGTGATCCTGCTGTTGATAAAATTGCTAATTCTTTAACAGGATTAGGAGATGTTAATGGAGATGGCATTCCTGATATTGCTGTGGCTACTTATGATGGAGAGAAAAGATATATTATTTACGGAAGCTCTGGTTTTCCAAGTGAATTTAATGTAACAACCCTAAATGGAAGCAATGGTTTTATTGTACAGCATTCAACATCATCTTTAAAATACACAGGAATAAATAAAGTAGGCGATCTTAATCATGACGGCTTTAATGATATTGCATTCAATAAAGATTTTGTCCTTTTTGGTTCTGCCAGTCTTCCGGCTTCAGTAGATTTAAACAATCTTGACGGTACAAACGGTTTTAAATTAGAAAATTCATTCGCTTCAATAGGTAAATCTGGTAGCATTGGTGATTTTAATAAAGATGGAATAGATGATTACCTTTTTGCGGTAAATAATTCAGGTGCTGTAATTATTTACGGTAGAGAGATCTGGAAAAGTTCTATTAATATGTTCAATTTTACCGCTAAAGACGGTTTAAGACTAACATTTTCTAAAGGATATGACACATCATTTAATTTTACCGGAGACATTAATAATGATGGTTTTGATGATATTATTGGAAGCAGTATTATGTATAATTCTTCAGGTTCTGTAAAAATAAATGAGGATCCGGGAAGAGTATATGTTATTTACGGAAGAAAAAATATAACTGATACCGAAAAACCAGTAATAGCGAACTGTCCAGACAACGAAATTATTGCCGAAGGAGACGAAATTCCAAATTACACAAACAATATAACAGTTACAGATGATTGTGATGAATATCCTGTAATCGAGCAAAATCCGGCTCCGGGAACCATTTTTACAGGAGGAAAACAAACCGTAACCTTAACCGTAACCGATGCCAGCAGTCATTTTCAAACTTGTACTTTTACTGTTTCAGATGGTATCGACCATGAAGCACCTGTTTTAACCTGTCTGGGAAATCAGAAATTAGCTTGTGGCGAAAAAGTTCCTAACTATCTTCCATTACTAACTGTAACAGATGACCTCGATACAAATGTAACGCTTACGCAAAATCCGCCGGCAGGAACTGCTTTTTATGACGGAATGGAAGTTGTTTTTACCGCTCAAGATGATGCTGGACACTACACTAATTGCAGTATAATTATTAGTGCAACTGGTGCAGATACCAAACCCCCAACATTTACCATCCCATCAAATGTAACGCTATATTGTGGAGAATTTATCCCCAATTACGCATTTAGTCCTATAATGAATCTGCAGGATAATTGTAGTGATAATATTACTGCAGAAATGACACCGCCAGTCGGAACTCGTTTCTATGATGGGATTTCAATACACATAAAATACACAGATGAATCTGGAAATTATGACGAATGCACCTTCGTTGTACATTCGGCAGAACAAGATTTTACGCCGCCATTAATCTATAACTGTATCGGAAATCAGACTTTAGCCTGCGGATCAAAAATTCCAGACTATACACTTTTAGTTAAAGCAACAGACGAATGTGATCCATCGCCGGTAATTACTCAGGATCCAGCTGCAGGAAGTGATTTTACAGACGGAATGACCGTTACCGTAACCGCTACAGATGCATCAAATCAATATTCAGAATGCAGTTTTATTGTCAGCCTCTCTGCAGATACTACCCCGCCAGTAATAACCTGTATTGGAGATCAGAATTTGCTTGTGGGTACGTCGCTTCCAGATTATCGTTCGATGATTACAGTTTCAGATAATTGCGATTCAAACTTAACCGTAACACAAACCCCAGGCCCAGGTTCTGCAATTTCTGACGGAATGGATGTAGTAATGAATACTATGGATAATAGTGGTAATGAGACCAGTTGTTCCTTTGTGATACATATTGTATTAGATAATGAAGTGCCTGTTTTTACCTGTCTTACAGATCAAATGGTGGAATGTAATAGAACCGTAATTCCAGATTATAGAAAAATGATTTCTGCAACAGATAACATGGATCCAAATCCTTCGATTGTTCAAAATCCAGCAGCAGGAAGTGACTATTTAGCAGGAATGACAGTTAAAATAACAGTTTCAGATCAAAGTAATAATTCAAAAGATTGTTATTTTCAACTATTTACAAATCCAATTGTAGTTGAGGCAGGAAATGATCAGCAAATTACAGAAGGACAATCTGTAAACCTTGAAGCAGTAACTTCAGAAAATGGAACTTTTTTATGGACGCCTTCAGATGGATTAAGCAATAATGCAATTGCAAACCCAATTGCAACACCTTTAACAACCACAACGTATAAAGTAGTTTTTAAAAATGAATACAATTGTGAAGCCGAAGATTCTGTAACAATAACAGTTGTTCCAGAAGATAAAGACGAAACAAAATATGGTTTTTCTCCAAACGGCGACGGAATAAATGATTTTTGGCAAATCGATGACATTACAGATTATCCAAATAATCAGGTTTTGATTTACAACCGTTGGGGCGATTTAGTTTTTCAAACTGAAAACTATGATAATGCATTAAATGTATTTACCGGAATCGCAAACAAAAGCCGAAATCTGGGTGCCAATCAATTACCAGAAGGAACTTATTTCTTCGAAATCCGTGTCAACCAACCACATCACTTTAAAAAACTCAAGGGATATCTTGTTTTAAAACGCTAATTCATGAAAAGTATAATAAATAGTATTGCAGCCTTACTCATCATAATCATTTTTTTAGAAAAGGCCTACGCCCAGCAAACACCAGTTTTTTCAAGTTATAATTATAATACCATTTTAATAAATCCCGCACATGCGGGATATTATTCAGATATAGATATTGCAATGACAACAAACGGATATTTCAACTCTTTTGATGGAAGTCCAAAAAACGTTGATCTTTCGGTAAACAAATCAGCATGGTCAGACAGATTAGGATTAGCAGCCGGAATATCACATGATGAGATTGGAGTTACAAATACAACCAGTTTTTTTACTTCCTATTCCTATAAAATTTATTACGGTTCAGATTATAAAGCCGGACAGCCAAGATCAGCTAATTCAAAGATGATTTCATTTGGAGTCACAGCCGGAGCAATGCTTTATAATGAGAATTTAACCGAATTAGGATTAGAATTTGATCCGGAATTTCAAGAAAACATTCACACTTTTACACCAACAGTTGGCGTAGGTTTTTTATATAATTATAATAAATTTTACTTAGGATTATCAGCACCAAACTTGTTAAATGAAGCCTTCAATTCAAAAAATAATACCAATTTAAAAAATGTATATTACAGTTATTTAGGCTACCGATTTTTTACAAGCAACCGCGAAGATTTACTTTTAAACCCAAGTGTTTTAGTAAAATATATGGAAGGGTCACCCTTTCAGGCCGATTTTAATTTATTAGCAAACTACAAAAAAAAACTTGAATTTGGAGGCGGTTATAGAACTTCAAACACAATAAATGTTCTGGCAGGATTTCATGTTTCAGATCATTTCAGAGTAATCTGTACCTATAACAAATCCTTTGATAATGTAGTAATTCCAGACACTTTCGGGCTCGTTTTAAATTACCGAATGGGCAAAGGATTCGAATAAATCAATCAACCAAGCCATTTTCAACCGCATATTTTACCAATCCCGCCGTATTTTTAGCATTCAGTTTTGATAATAAATTACGGCGGTGTGTATTAACAGTATTTAAGCTGATAAACGTTTTTTCGGCAATTTCAGCCGTATTATATTCATGTGCGATCAAAATCAAAATTTCCTTCTCACGCGAACTCAGTTCTGTTAAATTCGAAACCTGTTTTTCAATTTTAGAACTGTTCGAAAGATGTTTTTCTTCCAGCTCTTCGGCAAAATAATTTTCTCCCGAAGCAATCGTATTAATCGCTTTCAAAAGTTCAGACTTCTCAGCATTCTTAAGTAAATAACCATTTACACCAATTCTAATTAACCTCGAAATCATCATCACATTACTGTGCGTGCTTACAATTAAAATTTTTACATCTGGATATTCTTTTTTCAAAATCTTACTCAATTCAATACCATCCATTTCCGGCATACTGATATCCAGGATAATAAAATCAACATTACCCTTTTTAATTATTTCCAATGCATCAATACCGTTTATCGCTGTATCTATAACGCTAATATTCGGTTCGTTTTCCAATAAAGACATAATTCCCTGAAGGAACATCGTATGATCATCGGCAATAAGTAAATTTATTTTATTCATCAAACTAATATATTAGTTACTTTGTAATTCGTCAAGCTTATTTTTAAAATCAATTCCCTTAATTTTATTTTTTGATCTTGGTTCTAAAACCGGAATTTCAATATTAACAATTGTACCTCTTTTCAATTTAGAATCAATTACAAACGAACCCTTTAAGGTATCAATTCGCGTTTCTAAATTAATAAAGCCAATTCCTTTTGAACTTTTTTCCGTATCAAAACCAACACCATTATCCTCAAATAAAAGATTTAGAATATTCTCAATATAATTCAGCTGAATTTCCACTTCAGAAGCCTTTGCATGTTTAATCGTATTCGTTAAAAGTTCCTGAATAATTTTAAACGTTTCAATTTGAATATCTTCATCCAAATCATTAATCTCTTTTTTCGGATACGGAATAAATGAAATTTTAATCTTGCTTGCCTCGCTGATATTTTTGAAATAAGATTCTAAAACTTCCAAAAATTTATTTTGGCTGAATTTCTTCGGAAGCAAAGTATGCGACAAACTCCGAACCTGCTGATACGTTTCATCCAATTGCAGGCTGATTTTCTGAACATTCGAAAAATTAGAAACATCTAAATGATTCACCTGCAGTTTTATCGCCGCCAGATTACCGCCGATACTATCATGTAATTCCTGCGAAATACGCTGTCTTTCCTTATCCTGTCCGCTTATCGAAGCCTTAATCAATTCTAATTCCTGATCTTTCAGAATTCCGTCAATTTTTTGGGAACTAATTTCGGCCTGTTTAATATTCAATAAATGCTGAACCTTAAAACGTTTATAATACTGAAATAAAAGTCCAATAATAGGTAGTAATAAAATCAGAAAAGCAATTATAGTAAACAATTTTGTTTTTTTCTGCTGATTGATTTCTAAAGCCTTTAATTGCTGATCCTTCTTTAAAAGCGAAATTTCGTTTCGTTTTTTATTTGATAAATTCTGAAAAGACAAAATCGTGTTTTCATTATTTTTATTGGAAATTTCCTCCTGAAGCAGCATATTTTTTATCGCCTCTTCCTGATTTGCCAATGTTAGTTTTTTAGTCTCATTTTCAAATTTCAAAACCTCAATTTCCTTTTGTTTTTGAGCTGTTTTGTATTTGATTTCCAATTCATTAATTTCCTTTATTTTCTGAAGTTTATTAATAGAATCCTTAATATGAGTTGATTTTTCAAAAAACGAATAAGCACTTTTATAATCATCCTGCTGAATCGCAATTTTTCGCAATTCATCATAAATATAACTTTGATTTTGAAGCAGTCCAAAATGAACCGATTTCTGAAGCGCTTCAGAAAACATCAATTTTGCATCATTATATTTTTTAAGTGAAATATAAGCATCGCCAATACTGCTTCGGCATACAATTGACAACTGGTTCTGCTCACTTTTATCAGCAATTAAGAGCCCTTCCTGAAACATTTTTAAGGCTTCCTGAGGCTTATTTTGTAGTTGATAATTCTCGCCAAGACCTAATAAAATAATAACACGTCCCTGATTATTATTGGTTTTTTCGCAAAGAACCTTTCCCTTCTTATAAAAAATACCCGCATTTTCATAATCCTTCAGTTTCGAATAAATATCACCAATATTAATATAACTTCCCAGAATAATCTCATTATCATCTTTATATTCAAGGCATTGTTTAAACAATTTTAATGCATTGATATAATCGCCCAATTCGCTGTACGTTTGCGCTAAACCATGCGTATGCGTATAAAAAAGATTTTTTTCATTGTATTTCTGAGAAGCCTCAATACCCTTTAAATGCCATTTTTTACTTTCATTCAGCAAACCTCTTTTTTTATAATTAATTGCCAGTAAATTATAACCAAGAGAAAAAAGTCGGTTTTTTAAAGAATCGTTTACGACAGTATTGAATTTTAAAGCTTGATTCGTGTAATAAATAGAAGAATCAATAATAGCCCTTTTATTAAAATAATAAGCAAGAAGTAAATTGGTTCTGGCTATGGAGCGATTTCCCGCCGCACCGGATTTTAATATCGAATGCGCTTTTTTATACGCCTTTTTTTCTTCGCCTTTATTGTATAAATCATAAAGTGCCAGCGTATTTTTATCCTCTTTAATCTCTACAGGATTTCTGGAAACAAAAGTTTTCTTTTTATTTTCAATCTGCGCCTGCAGACTGAACGATAAAAAGAGAAAAATCAATAAAAAAAGTCTTTTAGACCAGATTGCCATACGTTTTTGGTTTGTCCTCTAAAACAGAATCAGAGTATTTTTTAAAGCCTTGTAAACTTGGGGTTTATGAAATCTGTTCAATTTTTGACAGAGAGGTAAAAATAGCACAAAACAATTAAATACCAGTTTCTTAAAATAGATTTTTTAATCAAAGTTGTGATATAATTGTTTTAAAAAAGCAAAATTAAAAACGCTTGTAAATCAGTTAATTGATAAGTATAAAAAAACTAAAAATTTCTTAAATAGATTTGAAGCCAGATTTTCTTGCAGTAAATTAGTAATACTATACTTAAATAAACGATTATGAAAAATAGAATATTTTTAGCCATAGCATTGTTAACGCTAACAATCTCGGCCAGTGCGCAGAAGAAAATCGAAGTGACAGAACTTCCAAAACCAGCGCAGGAATTTTTAAAGAAACATTTTAGCCACACCACAGTGGTAACTGCCAAAAAAGACGCAGAACACGGAGAAAAAGGTTTTGAAGTAATATTGAAAGACGGAACAGAAGTAGAATTCTGGAAAGACGGATCGTATCGTGAAGTTGATGGAGAAGGCAAACCAATTCCAATAGCTTTTATTCCGGATAACGTCAAAGCGTATGTTGCCAAAAATCATCCGAACGAAAAAATAACGCACATCGACTATGGGCACAAAGATTTGGATGTTGATTTAACAAACAAAATCGATTTGGAATTTACCAAAGACGGTAAAATTCTAAAAGACGAAAAAGACAAATAAAGATCTTTTATTGGTTTATATTCCCGATTAAATCACAGGCTGGTTTAATTGGGAATTTTTTATTTAACACCAATTTATAGTTAAGAACATCTTGAACGAAAATAGTTTATATTTACATTTCTATTTTTTATTTCATGGAAGAGAATAAACATGTAACGATTTACGATATTGCCGAGCGTTTAAACCTGGCAACATCAACTATTTCACGCGCTTTAAAAGACCACCACACCATAAGTGACAAAACGATAAAGAAAGTGAAAAAAACTGCAGAAGAAATGGGATTTGTTCCCAACACTTTAGCGGCAGGTTTACGCGGAAATAAAACCAGAACCATTGGTGTTTTAATTCCAACCGTTACACAGCCGTTTTTATCATCATTAATCAGCGGAATCGAAATCACAGCCCAAAAATCGGATTATACCGTAATTATTATGCAGTCGCATGACTCTTACGAAGAAGAAGTAAACATGGCCAAATCCTTGTACAGCAATCGTGTAAGCGGTGTGATTTGTTCACTTGCAATGGAAACCAGAGATACGGCACACTTTCATCAGTTTTCAAACAATAATATTCCATTAGTATTTGTAGACAGGGTTCCTAAAGATTACAATACTTTTAGAGTTGTTATCGATAATTATACAGCAGGTTACAAAGCCACAAAACATCTTATTGAACAAGGCTGTATCAGAATTGCACATTTAACAGCCGGTTCAGAATTAGGAAACCTTTATAACGAAAGAAAAAGAGGTTATATAGAAGCCTTAAAAGATCATAATATTACTGTAGAAGAAGAATTGATAATTAATTTAAATTCAGTAACCTACGAAGACGGAGTAAAAGCCAGCAACGCCTTATTTGATTTAAAACCAATGCCCGACGGACTATTTGCTCCCGGAGATATTTTAGCTGTAAGTGCTGTGCAGACCGCTAAAAAAAGAGGCATAAAAGTACCAGAAGAATTTAAAGTAATTGGTTTTAATAACGATCCAATTTCGCAAATTATAGATCCTAATTTGTCGACAATTACGCATCCTGCCGAAAAAATGGGAAAAGCAGCGGCCGAAATTATTATCAAAAATTTGAAATCATCTAAAAATGATGATGCAAAAGAAATTACCTTCTTAAATACCGAAGTACTGGCAAGAGAATCTTCTCAAAAATAAAATATAAAATTTAGGATTTAAACACTGAATTCAAACCCTCTAAAGCAGGATAGTTTTTATAATTATCCTGCTTTTATTTGTTACAGAAATATATTTTTCGAAAAAAAGACAGTCAAAATTTTTTTCTTAAACAACAATCCTATATTTTTACGCAACCGATTGCAATTGTTGTTTTGTTTAGAATAATACATTTTTTAAATTAAATTTTTATCAAATAGTAATATTCAAATGCAAAACGTTGATGTTGTAAAGATGAAAGTTTTTAAGAATAAACTAATTAGTAAATGACTTCAGTAAGATTTGTTTTTCTGTTTCTTTCGATTTCCTTTTCTGCTTTTGCGCAAAAGGATTATAAACTATGGCTTCAATATGACAGAATAACTAATTCAAAAATTGCTTTAGAATATAAAACCAATATTCAGGGAATTGTTTCTTTAGGAAATTCCGAAACTGATCAGGTTTCCGTAAAAGAATTAGAAAACGGAATCTCCAGTATGCTGGGAAATAAACCGGAAATTAAATCAGAAATAAAAGGAGTAAACAATCTCATTATTGGTTCTCAAATTTCTTTAAATCCGGATTTACAAAAAATCTTAAAAGAAGATTTCGACAAAATAAACGACGAAGGTTTTATCATTAAATCAATTCGTTTTAAAAATAAAAAACAGCTTATCATTTCAGGAAAAAATGATGTAGCAGTTTTATACGGAGTTTTTAATTTTTTAAGATTGATGCAGACCAATAAATCAATTCAAAACTTAAATATTACCGATTCACCAAAAACAAATATCAGAATCCTAAATCACTGGGATAATCTCGATCGAACTGTTGAACGCGGTTATGCAGGTTTCTCTTTATGGAACTGGCAGAAATTACCAGATTTTATCGATCAGCGCTATATTGATTATGCCAGAGCAAATGCCTCAATAGGAATCAATGGAACAGTTTTGACGAATGTAAATGCAAATGCTTTAATCTTAACGCCGCAATATTTAGAAAAGGTCGAAGCCTTGGCAAATGTTTTTAGACCTTACGGAATAAAAGTCTATTTAACTGCAAGATTTTCAGCACCAATTGAAATAGGAAACCTTAAAACTGCCGATCCAAAAGATCCTGAAGTGATGAATTGGTGGAAAAATAAAGCAACTGAAATTTACAAACGAATTCCAGATTTTGGAGGATTTTTAGTGAAAGCCAATTCAGAAGGTCAGCCCGGCCCTCAAAATTACGGAAGAGATCATGTTGACGGCGCTAATATGCTTGCCGATGCCGTTGCACCGTTTGGTGGGATAATTATGTGGAGATCCTTTGTATATTCAGAATACGACGCAAACGATCGGGCAAAACAAGCTTACGCCGAATTTCAGCCATATGACGGAAAATTCAAGGAAAATGTAATCGTCCAAGTAAAAAACGGGGCGATTGATTTTCAGCCCAGAGAACCGTTTCATCCGTTATTTGGCGCCATGCCAAAAACACCTTTAATGATGGAATTTCAAATCACACAAGAATATTTAGGATTTAGCACCCATTTGGTTTTTCTGCCAAAATTATTTCAGGAAGTTTTAGAATCAGATACATATCAAAAAGGAAAAGGTTCAACCGTTGCCAAAGTCATTGACGGCACTTTATATCAAAATAAACTAACCGGGATTGCCGGAGTTGCCAATATCGGGAACGATTTAAACTGGACAGGACATCCTTTTGCACAAGCGAATTGGTACGGTTTCGGAAGACTCGCATGGAATCCGTATTTGGATTCGGAAACAATTGCTGACGAATGGTTAAGAAGTACATTTTCAAACGATGAAAATTTCATAAAACCAGTTGCAGCTATGATGATCGAATCGCGTGAAGCCGTTGTAAATTATATGACACCACTTGGTTTGCATCATATTATGGATACGGGACATCATTACGGGCCAGGACCGTGGGTTTCTAATTTATCAAGACCAGAATGGAACCCAACTTATTATCACAAAGCAGACAAAAACGGAATTGGTTTTGACAGATCAAAGTCGGGAACAAATGCCACTTCGCAATATGCGCCAGAAATAGAAAAACTTTTTGATAACATACAAACTTGTCCGGAAAAAGATTTATTATGGTTTCATCACGTTTCATGGGATTATAAACTTAAAAACGGAGAAACGCTTTGGAACGGCTTGGCATTGAAATATCAAGAAGGCGTAAATCAAGTCAAAGAAATGCAAAAGGTTTGGAATCAAGCAGAAAAATATGTTGACAGCGAACGTTTCAATGAAGTTAAAATGCTGCTCGAAATTCAGCAGAAAGAAGCAAAATGGTGGCGAGACGCCTGCTTATTATATTTTCAGCAATTTTCAGGAAAAGAACTTCCTGTCGGAGTAGAAAAACCAACCCAAACTTTAGAGTATTTTAAATCATTAAAATTCCCATTTGCACCGGGAAATGGGTAAGTAAATTATGAAGTAAATGTAACGCGGATGACACAGATTAGCTATCGCGAAGACACTAAAAGAAAGGATTTTTTCCAATAAAAAAGAACAAAAAAATCCGTGTAAATCAGCGTTTTCGCGATAGCGAATCCGTGTCATCCGCGTACCAAAACGAAAATATATTTTGAAAATTATGAGTAAAAAAACAGCAATAGTAACCGGAGGAAATTCAGGTTTAGGATTTGCAACCGCAAAGAAATTATGCGATAACGGAATAACAACCTACATTATCGGAAGAACAAAAGAAAAAACAGAAGAAGCCTGCAAGGAAATTAGCGAAAATGCAATTCCGGTAATATTCGATTTAAACGACCTGAAAGGAATTCCAGCCATGATTGAAAACATCGCAAAAAACGGTTCAATTGATATTTTGGTAAACAATGCCGGAATCAACATGAAAAAAGAATTTACAGATGTTACCGATGAAGATTTCTTAACGATAATTCACACCAATCTTTTAAGCGTTTTTGCTGTAAGTAGAGAAGTCGTAAAAAACATGAAAGAAAACGGAGGCGGAAGTATTATCAACATAAGTTCGATGGCATCACAATACGGAATTCCAAAAGTAATTGCGTATTCATCAAGCAAAGGCGCAATCGAATCCATGACGCGTGCCATGGCGGTAGAATTGGCTCCGTCTGGCATTCGTGTAAACTGTATTGCGCCAGGGTTTATTAAAACCAAAATGTCGTCAACAGCTTTGGATAATGATCCTGAAAGAAAAAATAAAGTTTTGGGAAGAACCCCAATGGGCTTTTTAGGCGAACCTTCGGACATTGCAGATGCCGTTTATTATTTCGCTTTAAGCGAATCAAAATATACAACGGGAACAGTTTTACCGGTAGATGGAGGAAATAGTATTGGGTTTTAATTGTGAAAATGCCACAAAGCCGCTAAGTCACAAAGTTTTATTTTAAAAAACTTTGAAGAGAAAAACTTTGTGACTTAGTGCCTTCGTGGCAAAAAAAATAGTCAGTATGATAAAAATGCAGCAAACTATGCGATGGTTCGGATCAAACGACAACGTAAGTTTAATCGACATTAAACAAGCCGGAGCAACAGGAATTGTAACCGCTTTGCATCAAATTCCCGTTGGCGATGTCTGGACAATTGCTGATATAAAAGAAAGACAAGAAATCATTCGAAATTACGGACTGAAATGGACTGTGGTTGAAAGTCTCCCAGTTCACGAAGAAATAAAAAGAGCCTCAGGAAATTATTTGCAATACATCGAAAATTATAAAATCAGTTTGCGGAATCTGGCCGAATGCGGAATCAAAATAATCACCTATAATTTCATGCCGATTCTGGATTGGGTACGTACGAATCATAATTTTATCAACGAAGACGGGAGTAAAGCCTTGCTGTACAATCAGGATGCTTTTACCTATTTTGATGTTTTTCTTTTAAAAAGACCAAACGCCAAAAAGGATTATTCTGAAGTTCAAAAACAAAACGCACTGCATTTTGGAAATAAACTTTCAGAATCAGAAAAAGAATTATTATTTAAAAATGTTCTGTTAGGATTACCGGGAAGTACAATCAATTTTACAGCAGAACAAATTTTGTCTTTATTAGATAATTATGCGAATATCGACAACGAAAAACTAAGAGAGAACTTGATTTATTTTTTATCAGAAGTAACTCCGATTGCAGAAGAAATAGGATCAAAACTAGCTATTCATCCAGACGATCCGCCGTTTTCAGTTTTAGGACTTCCGAGAATTGTTTCAACTGAAGCTGATTTAAAAGCCATTTTCAATGCCGTTCCATCAACAGCAAACGGATTGTGTTATTGCACAGGTTCATTAAGCGCCGATCCGAAAAATAATCTTGAAAAAATAATAGATGATTTTGGAGACAGAATTCACTTTTTGCACCTTCGAAATACCATCCGCGAAAGCGAAACTATTTTCAGGGAATCAGAACATTTAAACGGTGATGTCAACATGGAAGTTATCGTAGAAAAATTAGTATTGTTAATGAACAAAACAAAAATAAGTCTTCCAATGCGCCCCGATCATGGCTTTTTGCATTCGGTTGATGAGACGACAGAAACGTATCCTGGATATTCTTTGACAGGTAGATTGAAAGGTCTTGCTGAGTTACGAGGTTTAGAAATGGGAATTGCTTATAAATTGAAATAATACGCTCTGTTTGTCATTCCGAGGAACGAGGAATCGCACGAGAAATTCCGCACAGAATGTCTCCAATCTTTGTCGAATCCCGAGTGCGATTTCTCCTTACGTCGAAATGACAAAACTGGCGAAAGCTATGTTTGTTTAAACAAGTGAAACGCCTTTTTACAGACAAACAAAAACTATGTCTCTATGTGTTTAAATTTTAAGTTGCTATATAAGTTTTTACTGCTTTCCTTAATCGGATTAAGCACAAAATTATATGCCATAAACCCAGAGAAATACATAATAAATCAGGCTTCCGCCGAAAACTTTCCTTTGGTTTCAAAAGAAAAAACGGCTTCCATTTTAGTAAGTGCAACTGATTTTTCAGGCGTTTTAAAAGTTGCAGGACATTTAGAAAATGACATTTTTCAGGTTTCAGATTTGCATCCAAAAAGAATCAATAAAATTTCTGAAGCAGAAGATTTTGTGGTTATTATTGGAACTTTAGGAAAAAGTGAAATTATCGATCAATTGGCGAAAGAAGGAAAAATTAATGCAAACGAACTTCGTGGAAAATGGGAAAAATTCACCACTCAAATTATTGAAAATCCATTTAAAGGAATCAAAAAAGCGTTGGTAATTGCAGGCTCAGACAAAAGAGGAACGATTTACGGAATCTACGATCTATCGAATCAAATTGGTGTTTCGCCCTGGTATTTTTGGGCAGATGTTCCGGTGAAAAAACAATTGGAACTGCATGTTTTACCTGGAATTCATTCGCAGGGAGAACCAAAAGTAAAATACAGAGGAATTTTTATAAACGATGAAGCTCCGGCTTTATCCGGCTGGGCATTTGAAAAATTTAGCGGATTCAATTCAAAATTCTACGATAAAGTTTTTGAACTGATTCTCAGAATGAAAGGCAACTATTTATGGCCGGCCATGTGGGGCAGAATGTTTTATGTAGAAGATCCGCAGAACGCTGTTTTAGCCAATGAATACGGAATTGTAATGGGAACTTCACACCATGAACCATTAACGAGAGCGCATGCCGAATGGGGAAAAGCAAACGGAAAATGGGATTTTAGTACCAATTCAGATGCTTTGATTAATTTCTGGAAAGACGGTATTAAAAGAATGGGAAATAAAGAAACCATTGTAACTGTTGGGATGCGCGGCGACGGCGACGAACCTATGACTGAAGGAACTGCAATTGGTTTACTGGAAAATATCGTAAAAACCCAAAGAAATATCATTGCAGAAATTACGAAAAAGCCAGCCGAAGAAACACCTCAAATGTGGGCGCTTTACAAAGAAGTTCAGGATTATTATGATAAAGGAATGACGGTTCCTGATGATATTACGCTTTTGTTGTGTGATGATAATTGGGGAAATATCCGCAAACTTCCCGAACTAGATTCAAAACCAAGAAAAGGCGGTTACGGAATTTACTATCATTACGATTACGTAGGCGGACCGCGAAATTACAAATGGATCAACACGAATCAAATCGAAAGAATTTGGGAACAAATGGATTTAGCATATCAATATGGCGTTAATAAAATCTGGATCGTAAATGTTGGAGACATTAAACCAATGGAATTTCCAATAGAATTTTTCTTAGATATGGCGTGGAATCCTGAAAAATTCAATGCTGGAAATTTAGATCAATATTATGTGAATTGGGCAAAAGAAAATTTTGGAGATCAAAATTCCGAAGATATTGCTGAAATTCTAAAATTATATACCAAATATAATTCCCGTAGAAAACCTGAATTGCTAGATTTAAAAACCTACAGCATCACCAATTATAATGAAGCAGATCGAGTTGCTGAAGACTATCAAAAATTAGTTGAAAAAGCCAATTCAATAAACCAAAAATTGAAACCGGAATATAAAGATGCTTTTTATCAATTGGTTTTATTTCCAGTTTTGGCAAGTGCTAATTTAAATGAAATGTATGTCGCTGCGGCTAAAAATCATTTGTATGCAAGTCAGGGAAATGCCATTGCAAATGTGTATGCTGAAAAAGTAAAAGAATTATTTGAGAAGGATAGCTTGTTGACGGACTATTATCACACAAAATTGGTTAACGGAAAATGGAATCACATGATGTCGCAAACACATATTGGTTATTATAATTGGCAGCAGCCGGATAAAAATGTGGTGCCGAAAACAAAAACAATTGAAGTATCAAACAAAACTCAAACAGGAATTTCTACAGAAGATTCTCCAAAGGTTGAAACATCAAATACTAAATATAGATATTTAGATCATGTTCGAGGTTTTGTTGAGGAGAACGGTTACATTTCAATAGAAAGTAAAAATTATTCTAAAGCCATAAATTCGGATTTAGTAAAATGGACCATAATCCCAAATCTAGGTAAAACAGATTCTGGAATAACAATTAAACCTTCGAATATTAAGCCGATTGAAATCTCAAAAGAATCGCCAAGATTAGAATATGACGTTCATTTTTTCAGTAAAAGAAATGTAAAAGTACACGCTTATTTTTCGCCAACCATAAATTTTACAATTCGTGATGGTTTGAAATACGGAATTGGTTTTGATGATGAAAAGCCTCAAATAATCAATTTTAATTCAAATGATTCAGAGAAAAGTTGGGCAGAATCTGTTGCAAATAATATTAAAATAATAACATCATCGCATACGATTGAAAAGACAGGAAATCACGTTTTAAAGTTTTACGGGATTGATCCGGCTTTAGTGCTTCAGAAAATTGTAATTGAGACTGAAGAAGGAAAAGTCTTGGAGTCGTATTTAGGACCGCCGGAGAGTTTTAGGAAGGAATGATTCCGTATTGTAACACGTTTTATTTGTCATTTCGACGTAAGGAGAAATCTTCGCAAGAAACTCTACAAAGTTGATCCAGCATGCGGAGCTACTTACGAAGATTTCTCCTTACGTCGAAATGACAAGATTGAGGGGAAGCGTTACGGATTTAAACCTGTCGGGTCTCCGTTGAGAAAGAAAAAAACGATTAACTATTAAACCAAAAAATATATGAAATTTATTAAACCTTATTTGTTTGCCGTCACAACTTTGCTGACTGTAAGCTGTACATCGCAAAAAGAAACCGCTTCATTAAAAGATGTTTACAAAAACGACTTCTATATCGGTACAGCATTAAACGCAGATCAAATTGAAGAAAAAGATGCAAAAGTAGATTCATTGATTAAAAAAGAATTTAATGCAATCACGCCAGAAAACATTATGAAGTCGATGTTCACGCATCCTCAAAAAGATAAATATGATTTTGCTTTATCGGATAAATTTGTGGCTTACGGAGAGAAGAATAAAATGTTTATTCACGGACATACTTTAATATGGCACAGTCAATTAGCGCCGTGGATGGAAAAAATATCGGATAGTACCGAAATGAAAGCTTTCATGAAAGATCATATTACGACAATTGTTTCAAAATATAAGGGCAGAATTAATTCGTGGGATGTTGTAAATGAAGCTTTAAACGATGATGGAACTTTGCGACAATCTGTTTTTTTTAAAACACTTGGCGAAAAATATCTTGTTGATGCTTTTAAACTCGCAGAAAAAGCAGATCCAAAAGTAGATTTATATTACAACGATTATAATATTGAAGAACCAGCTAAACGAGCCGGAGCCATTGCTTTAATCAAAAAAATAAAAGCAGCAGGAGGAAAGGTTGACGGCGTTGGTATTCAGGGACATTGGAGATTGCAGAGTCCGTCGGTTGAAGAAATTGAAAAAAGTATTTTAGAATATTCGGCATTGGGAATTAAAGTTGCTTTTACAGAATTGGATATTACCGTGCTGCCAAACCCGTGGGATTTAAAAGGTGCTGATGTAAATCAGAATTTTGAGGGAAGTGCAAAAATGAATCCGTATCCTAAATCATTGCCGGATTCTATTCAGAAGCAATTGGCAGAACGTTACGCATCGATTTTTAAGCTATTTTTAAAACATAAAGACAAAATCAGCCGAGTTACTTTTTGGGGCGTTTATGATGGGCAATCATGGTTAAATGACTGGCCGATAAAAGGAAGAACGAATTATCCGCTTGCATTTGATGCAGCTTTAAGACATAAGCAAGCTTACGATAGTATTTTAAAGTTGAAGAAAACGGAAGAATAACGAGTTAAAATGGCTTTCAATTAAAATATTATTAACAATCGGTTGTTTTTAAAAATATTCTTGAAATAAAGTAAAGTAAATTTGCGTAATATGTT
Organism: Flavobacterium sp. FG68; assembly: GCF_057808895.1. NCBI lineage: Bacteria > Pseudomonadati > Bacteroidota > Flavobacteriia > Flavobacteriales > Flavobacteriaceae > Flavobacterium > Flavobacterium sp. FG68. The sequence continues at coordinate 41,098 of NZ_JBMDIY010000037.1, read as the reverse complement.
TTTTTGTATAATTTTACACAACCGATTGTTTTAATCGCAATTCGTTTTCCTGCAAGCTTTTCAAAACCTTGTAGGTATATTTGAGAGGGGTATTATAAAACAATTTAAACCTACAAGGTTTTGAAAACCTTGCAGGAACTAACTAACCACAAACCACAAAATGAATAACATTTCACAAAAATTATCCATCAAAGAAAAAATTGGATACAGCTTAGGAGACTTGGCTGCCAATTTAGTTTTTCAAACTTTGATGACCTATCTGGCTTATTTCTACACCGATATTTACGGATTATCGCCAACAGATTCTTCTATCATCATGTTGATTGTGGGTTTAGTTGCAGCTTTTATTTTTAATCCCATTATTGGCGTTTTAGCAGATAGAACCAGTACAAAATGGGGAAAATTCAGACCGTGGATTTTGGCAACCGCAATTCCGCTTGGAATTGTAGCGCTGTTAGCATTTTCAACTCCTGATTTCTCTTATAAAGGAAAAGTCATTTATGCCGTTGTAACCTATACTTTATTACTGCTTTTTTACGCCGGAAATAACCTGCCATATTCTGCTTTAAGCGGTGTAATTACAGGCGATATGTCCGAAAGAAACAGTATGTCGTCGTACCGTTTTGTGGCTGTTATGTTTGCACAGTTTTTTGTTCAGGTTTTTATGCTCGGCATTATAAAAAGTGCAGGAAACGGGGACAAAGCAATTGGTATCGAAAAAGTAATGACGGTTTTGGCAATCATTGGAACTATTATGCTTTTGATCACATTTTTGACCACAAAAGAAAGAATCATTCCGAAACCGGAACAAAAATCAAGCATAAAAGAAGATTTAAGCGATTTGGTCAAAAACAGACCGTGGATAATTATGCTTTCGCTTACGACTTTGGTTTTTATTACACTCGCAATGAAAGGCGGTTCGTATGTGTATTATTTTGAAAACTATGTAGATAAAGAGCAATTAGCCGTTTTTATTCAGCCTATTTTAGATACTTTATCGAATATTGGATTAAATCATTTTGGTAATGATCCCGTTTCAGCCGGATTCGGATTGTTTAATGCGGGCGGAATTATCTTTATGATTGTGGGAATTACATTGTCTAAAAACCTGGCAGATAAATACGGAAAAAGAAATATTTTCGGATTGTTTTTATTCATTTCAACGTTGTTTATTGTCGCTTTCTATTTCTTTCCGTCAACGTCAATAAGCTTCATGTTTTTCTCCCAAATCTTACACGGATTTTTCTACGGAATCACAATCCCAATTCTTTGGGCAATGATTGCCGATGTTGCCGATTACTCAGAATGGATGAACAATCGCCGTGCGACAGCGATTATTTTCTCTGCCATGATGGTAGGATTAAAAGCAGGATTAAGTATTGGCGGTGCTTTAACAACCTTGTTTTTAGGATATTTTCATTACGCGCCAAATTCTGTCGTACAAACAGAAACTGCGATAAACGGAATCAAATTATTGGTCAGCATTTTTCCTGCAATTCCATTTTTAATTGGAGCCGGATTATTGTTTTTCTATAAAATCAATAAACAGATGGAAGTGCAGATCGAAAGTGAATTAAAAGAAAGAAGAACTTAATTATTTAAAACCAAGATATTACTATGCCTGAAGATAGCATTGAACAAATTAATTTCGAGGAAATTAATGAACTGGCGATTTCAAAGCCTTTAGTCTCTCACATTTATACGGCCGACCCGTCGGCGCATGTATTTAATGGTAAAATTTATATTTATCCGTCACATGATATTGATGCGGGAATTCCGTTTAACGATAACGGAGATCATTTTGGGATGGAAGATTATCATGTTTTTTCGATGGAAAGTATTTCATCAAAAGCCGTTGATAATGGTGTTGCATTGCATGTAAAAGATGTTGCCTGGGCCGAAAAACAAATGTGGGCGCCAGATGCGGCACAGAAAAACGGAAAGTATTATTTGTATTTCCCTGCAAAACGTGCTAATGGAATTTTCCAAATTGGAGTTGCCGTTGGAGATTCTCCGGCAGGTCCTTTCAAGTCAGAACCGGATGCGATAAAAGGAAGTTACAGTATTGATCCGGCAGTTTTTGAAGACGAAGACGGCAAGCATTATATTTATTTTGGCGGAATCTGGGGCGGACAGCTGCAGAAATACAGAAATAATAAATACGATCAAGACAATGAAGAACCTTCTGGAAACGAACCTGCTTTAGGACCAATTGTAGCTTTGCTTCGTGATGATATGCTGGAGTTTGCAGAAGAACCAAAAGAGATTAAAATTCTGGATGAAAACGGAGAAATTCTGCTGGCTGGAGATAATAACCGCCGATTTTTTGAAGCTTCGTGGGTTCATAAATACAACGGAAAATATTATTTCTCGTATTCAACTGGAGATACGCATTTTATTTGTTATGCAATTGGCGACAATCCGTATGGGCCGTTTACGTATCAGGGAAGAATTTTGAATCCGGTTGTGGGATGGACTTCGCATCATTCTATTTGTGAGGTTGAAAATGAGTGGTATTTGTTTTATCACGATTCGAGTTTGTCAAAAGGAGTGACGCATTTAAGAAGTATGAAAGTAACTAAAATCGATTATCTGGAAGATGGTTCGATCGTTACGATTGATCCGTATGGAATAAGAAGATTGATAGATTAAAAAAATTTCTTGAAAAATACAATCGGTTGTGTTGGTTTTAGGGTTTCTTGCAAGGTTGGTTTGCGTGAGGGATAGTAGTGGAAAGCCCACAGCCTGACGAAGGAAGTGCGAGGACTTGAAGCGGATAGCCCGACCCGGAGGGGCACGCCCAAAGTATTATTTTAGATGGAATAAAAAGATAACAATTTTTAATGTAAAAGTATTTTTTTATAAGATACAATTATTTACTTTAGCATAACAGAACGGAACAGAACGGTATGCTAAAAGAAGAAGAAAAATTTGAGTTTATAATTAATCACGATAGTGATATTCCGAAGTACAAGCAATTGGTTGACGGGATTACGAATGCTATTGCCGAAAATATTTTACAAAAGGGAGATTTGCTTCCGTCAGTAAATGTAATCTGCAAAACATATCAGCTTTCGAGAGACACGGTTTTTAAGGCTTATACGATTTTAAAAGACCAGAATACGATTGAGTCTGTACCGAATAAAGGCTATTATGTTTCGGGTGAAACGAGAAAAGTGCTTTTGGTTTTAGACACTTTTAAGGCATATAAAGAGGTTTTGTACCATTCGTTTGTGAATAATCTGCCGGATAATGTGATTACTGATGTGCAGTTTCATCATTATAATATTGATGTTTTTAAAACGATCATCAATAACGGAATTGGGAAGTATTACAAATACGTGGTGATGAATTTTGATCACAAGGAAATTGCTCCGGCTTTGTCGGCAATTTCAAAAGATAAACTGCTTTTGATAGACTGGAATATTCAGGCTGATAAAAGTAATAATTATGTTTTTCAGGATTTTGGAAAAGCGTTTTATGAGTCTTTGACAGAAGCAGCTGATTTGTTTAAAAAGTATAAAAAGATACAATTTGTGTATCCGGATTTTACCAATCACCCGAAGGAAACGGTTGATTTTTTTAAGAAATTCTGTGCCGATTTTAGTTTTGAATATGAGATTGTAACAGATCCTAAAAAGTTCAATATTGAAAAAGGAATCGCATATATAAGTGTAAGTGACAGGATTTTAGGATACTTTTTAGAGCAATGCAAAGAAAAGGATTTTGAACCCGGAAAAGATGTTGGTTTTTTGTCGTATAACGAAACGCCAATGAAGAAATTTATATACAAAGGAATTTCAGTTGTATCAACTGATTTTAAGGAATTAGGAACCAAAGCAGCGGCATTTATTACGCATGACGAAGAAACGAAGTGTTATGTGCCGACAAAATTAATAATAAGAGAATCATTGTAAGTATGTATTATATCGGATATGATATTGGAAGTTCTTCGGTCAAGGCAGCCTTGGTTGAAGCTGAAACGGGTAAAAAAGTAATCGTTTTGAATGAACCGCAAAACGAAATGGAAATCTTGTCTATTCACCCGGACTGGGCAGAACAGGATCCTGAAATCTGGTGGCAGCACATTTGTACGGCAACCAAAAGAGCGATTCGCGAAGCTAATATTGATGCATCAAAAATTCAGGGAATTGGTATTTCGTATCAAATGCACGGATTAGTAATTGTAGATAAAGCAGGAAATGCGCTTCGAAATTCAATTATTTGGTGTGACAGCCGTGCGGTTGAAATTGGAAATACCGCTTTCGCCGAAATTGGAGAACAAAAATGTATGGAGCATTTACTGAATTCTCCGGGAAATTTTACGGCTTCGAAATTAAAATGGGTGAAAGAAAACGAGCCCGAAGTTTACAATAAAATTGATAAATACATGCTTCCTGGAGATTATATCGCTTTGAAATTGACGGGCGAAGTAACGACAACTAAAAATGGTTTGTCTGAAGGAATGCTTTGGGATTATAAAGAAAATAAAGTAGCCGATTGGCTTTTAGATTATTACGGAATTGACAAGTCATTAACTCCAAAAATTGTAGAAAATTTTACGAATCAGGGAATTGTAAGTGAAAAAGCTTCTGTAGAATCTGGTCTTCCAGCAGGAATTCCTATTGTTTACAGAGCGGGAGATCAGCCTAATAATGCTTTGGCTTTGAATGTTTTGAATCCGGGAGAAGTGGCGGCAACGGGCGGAACTTCGGGAGTATTTTATGCGGTAAGCGAAATGTCATCTGGAAAAAGTACGAGAGTAAACAATTTCGTTCACGTAAACTACGAGCTGGAAACGCCTAGAGTTGGTAAACTTTTAAATATTAACGGAGCAGGAATTCAATACAGATGGCTTCGTAATAATATGGGAAATGAGTCTTATGAAGTTATGAATGAAAAAGCTTCGAATGTTGAGGTAGGTTCAGAAGGAGTTGTTGTGATTCCGTTTGGAAATGGCGCTGAGCGTATGTTCAACAATAAAAACATCGGAACTCATTTTTTAAACCTCAATTTGAATATTCATAACAGCGCACATTTGTTTAGAGCTTCTTTAGAAGGAATTGCGTTTTCGTTTGTGTACGGAATGGAATGTTTAAAAGAGGATAATGCGACAATTAATGTGATTAGAGCCGGAAATGATAATTTATTCCGTTCGGAGATTTTCTCTAATACGGTGGCGACTTTAATTGGTCACGAAATTGAAATTTATAATACAACCGGAGCTGTTGGAGCAGCAAGAGCTGTTGGTTTAAAAGATGGTGATTACAGCAAATTTGGAGCTAATGTTAGCGACAACGATCATGTAATGACGTTTTTACCGTTGCACAATAAACAACCTTATGAAACTGCTTACCAGAAATGGAAACAAGAATTAGAATTAATATTAACAACTAAATAAAAGAACAAATGATAGTTTTAGGAGATAAAGAATACTACAAAGGTATTGGCCAAATAAAATTTGAAGGAAAAGAATCTGATAATCCGCTGGCATTTAAATATTACAATCCAGACCAAGTTGTAGCTGGAAAAACAATGCGTGAGCATTTTAAATTTGCTATCGCTTACTGGCACACCTTCTGCGGACAAGGAAGCGATCCATTCGGACCAGGAACACAGCAATTTGCCTGGGATCAATCTTCAGATCCATACCAAGCAGCAAAAGATAAAGCTGATGCAGCTTTTGAATTTATCAGCAAAATGGGATTCGATTATTTCTGTTTCCACGATTACGATTTAATTGCTGAAGGTGCAACTTTCGCAGAATCAGAAAAACGTTTGGCTTTTATTACAGATTACTTAAAACAGAAAAAAGCAGATTCTGGAATTAAATTGCTTTGGGGAACTTCAAACTGTTTCTCTAATCCAAGATTTATGAACGGAGCAGCAACAAATCCTGATTTTAATGTGGTAGCAAGAGCCGGAGGTCAAGTAAAATTAGCGCTTGATGCAACGATTGCTTTAGGCGGAGAAAACTACGTATTCTGGGGTGGTAGAGAAGGTTATATGTCTTTACTAAACACAGATATGGGAAGAGAATTAGACCACATGGCGCAATTCCTTGCAATGTCTAGAGATTACGCAAGAGCACAAGGTTTTAAAGGAACTTTCTTTATCGAACCAAAACCAATGGAACCATCTAAACATCAATACGATTTTGACTCGGCAACGGCAATTGGATTCTTAAAAGAATATGGTTTAGATAAAGATTTCAAAATCAATATTGAGGTAAACCACGCTACATTGGCACAACATACTTTTCAACATGAACTGGAAGTTGCTGCAAAAGCTGGAATGTTAGGAAGTATCGATGCAAACAGAGGTGATTACCAAAACGGTTGGGATACAGACCAATTCCCAAATAATATTCAGGAAACTACTGAAGCGATGTTGGTTTTCTTAAAAGCTGGCGGATTACAAGGTGGTGGAGTTAATTTTGATGCTAAAATCAGAAGAAATTCTACTGATTTAGAAGATGTTTTCTTAGCGCATATTGGTGGAGCTGATACTTTTGCAAGAGCTTTATTGACTGCAGATAAAATCATTACTTCTTCTCCTTACGAAAAATTAAGAACAGAAAGATACAGCTCATTTGATGCAGGAAAAGGAAAAGATTTCGAAAACGGAAAATTAAACCTTAAAGATTTATACGATATCGCAAACCAAAATGGAGAATTGACTCTTCAAAGCGGTAAACAAGAATTGTTTGAAAATATCATTAACCAATATATTTAATTGGTAAAATCAATAAGTTAGAGCTGACAGGTTTTTTAAACCTGTCAGCTCTAAATAAAAATTTATTAGTGAGAAACTATCTAAAGAAATAGAATTAAATTTTAATATGATAGCTGTAGAAAGTAATAATTATTAAATAGTTTTTTAGATACAAATAGAGAATGTGTATTAAGATTATGACTTATTTTTTGAGATTAAAATTTGAAGAAAAATAGATTGGAGGTTTAGTTGCTATTTTTTGAAAATTGAAGTTTAAAAATAAAGTCAGTTTGATAAAATTATTAAGTGAGTTATTTTTTTATTGAAGGTTTTTTGAAGAGCTGAATCGGTCGAAATACACATTTTTTTCTCACTGGAAGTTAGACGCACTGCTGTGCGTCTCTACAAATTACACACAATCTTGTCATTTCGAGGAACGAGAAATCTCCGCGAGAAACTCTACAAAGATTGACGATTCTCAGTGCGGAGCTACTTACGAAGATTTCTCCTTTCAGTCGAAATGACAAGATTGAGAGGAATTCAACTCATTAAAACTACACGATTATACTCCATTAAAACAATTGCAGACCACAAAATAACCACCAACCTTAAACAAAAAAACTTATGAAATTTTTTATTGATACCGCTAATCTGGAAGACATTCGGGAAGCACAATCGCTTGGCGTTCTTGACGGCGTAACCACCAATCCGTCTTTAATGGCAAGAGAAGGAATTACGGGAAAAGAAAACATCTTAAAACATTACTTAGACATTTGTAATATTGTTGACGGCGATGTTTCTGCTGAGGTAATTTCTACTGATTTTGACGGAATGATAAGAGAAGGAGAGGAGCTTACAGCTTTGCATCCGCAGATTGTGGTGAAATTACCCATGATTGGCGACGGAATAAAAGCTTGTAAATACTTTTCTTCAAAAGGAATTAAAACTAATGTAACTTTAGTATTTTCGGCAGGTCAGGCTTTATTGGCGGCGAAAGCTGGAGCGACTTATGTTTCTCCGTTTTTAGGACGATTAGATGATGTTTCAACAGACGGAATGCATCTTATTGCCGAAATCAGGGAAATTTATGATAATTACGATTATCAAACGCAAATCCTTTCTGCTTCGGTAAGACATACCATGCATATTGTAAATTGTGCCAAAATTGGATCAGATGTAATGACCGGGCCGCTTTCGGCAATTAAAGGATTATTGAAACATCCTCTTACAGATATTGGTTTAAAACAGTTTGTTGATGATGCTAAAAAAATGAATCTCTAAACCCTAAATACACAACGCAATGACTAAGCCCTTTTCATCTCGAAAAGGGCTTTTTTTGTAACTTTTTAACAACCGATTGCCTTTTTAAATAGTTTTTAAATCAAATATTTTTAGAGATGCGCTCGTATTCAGCTTTCCTTTAGAATATTAAGTTAAAATTTCAATTATTCTGTACTTTTTATATTACTAAAACGATGTAGATATATTGAAAATATCTTAAATTCTTCATTTTATGCTTTTTTTAATATTTTGAAGAAAACAGTTTTTTATTCATAATGTTTTGACTGATCAGGTTTGTAAATATGAATATAATTTAATTTTTTATGAATATAAATAAACTATATGTTTTTTTAATATACTATTTTTTTAAAATTCTTAAATAAAATTAACGCAACCGATTGTGTATTATTGTTTTTTATATATATTTGTTTCAATAATGATTATGAGTTGTTTTTATTCTGAAAACAGTTCCTGAATCATTTCATAAAAAAAACTAACTAAACTATACTATTAACTCATTAAACTAATTATTTATGACTAACCTTTTAATTACTAAAAGCAAATCAAAATACTTTAAAAACTTAGGGTACTTAATCCTGATGTTGGTATTTTCTGCTGCGGTAAATGCACAAACCACTGTGTCAGGAACAGTTTCTGATAGTAACGGACCAATACCGGGAGTAAACATTTTTGTAAAAGGAACTAAAATCAGTTCGGTTTCTAATTTTGACGGAACGTATACCATCAGCCCGGTTCCTGCAAATGCAACTTTATCTTTCAGCTTTATAGGTTATAGCTCAAAAGACGTTGCGGTTGCTAACAAAAGCAAAATAGATGTAACACTTGAAGAAGATGTAAGCAGCTTAAAAGAAGTTGTAGTTGTAGGTTACGGAACCATGAAAAGATCAGACTTAACAGGTTCTGTTTCATCTGTAACCAGTCAGGCAGTTACACAATCTGTAACAACATCCATCGAGCAGGTTTTACAAGGACGTGCGGCGGGTGTAAACGTACAGGCAAACAACGGTGCGCCGGGAGCAAGTTCTTCTATTCGTATTCGTGGTATCAGTTCGTTAACCGGATCAAATGAACCCATTTTTGTAATCGACGGTGTAATTATCGACAACACAACAAGTTCTGTAAACACGAATCCGCTTTCTATGATTAATCCGTCAGATATTGTTTCGATGGACGTTTTAAAAGATGCTTCTGCAACTGCAATTTATGGTTCCAGAGCAGCAAACGGAGTTATTATCGTAACTACAAAACGTGGTAAAAAAGGCGATCTTACTTTAAACTTTGACAGTTATGTAGGATGGCAGGAAATTCCGAAACACTTAGATTTATTAAACCTTAGAGAATACGGAACATTAAAAAATACACGTTCGGATTTAGGAATTGTACAGCGTGACAATACCTTTATTCGCCCTGATTTATTAGGTGAAGGAACAGACTGGCAAAAAGAATTGTTCAACACCGCTTTAATGCAGAGTTACAATTTATCAGCTTCAGGAGGCTCAGAAAGTACCACTTACTCTTTAGGAATTGGTTATTTAGATCAGGAAGGTATAGCAATTGGTTCTTCATTTGACCGTTTCAATTTAAGAGGAGTTGTAGATTCTCAGGTAAAAAGCTTTTTAAAATTGGGAGTAAACTTTGCCCTAAGTCAATACAATCAAACAACAACGGTTACAGATGATGCTTTAATTATTACGGCTTTAAAACAAACGCCAAACGTTGCGGTTCGTAATGCCGATGGAAGTTTTGACGGACCTGATACTACAGAATTCGTTCAAAATAACCCAATAGGTTTAGCTTCTATTAAAGACAATCACAATAAAAATTACGCCATTAGAGCTAATACTTATGCAGAAATTGGTTTTACAAAAGACCTTAAATTCAAAACACAATATTCATTAGATTACGGATTTGCAAACAATTACACTTTTAATCCATCGTATACTTTTGGAGCTTTGGTAAACGATGTTCGCGAAGGAACAAGAACAAAATCAAACAGTGCATTCTGGAGCTGGAACAATTTACTGACTTACAATAAAACTTTTGGCGCACATACCATTAATGCCATGTTAGGTCAGGAAATGCAGGAATCAAGCTGGGAAAACCTTTACGGATACCGTTCTGGTTACATCACAAACGGTGCTACAGATTTAAATGCCGGAGATGCTACAACAGCAAGAAACTCAAATGCAAGCAGTGTAAGTTCTATCAGCTCTTACTTTGGGAGATTGTTTTATTCTTTCAATGATAAATATTTACTGACTGCGACTTTAAGACGAGACGGATCTTCAAAATTTGCAGAAGAAAACCGTTGGGGATGGTTTCCGTCAGCCGCTTTGGCCTGGAAAATTTCAAATGAAAATTTCTTAAAAGAAAATAAAACCATCAACAATTTAAAATTACGTTTAGGATGGGGAGCTGTTGGTAATCAAAGCGCACCAAATTACGCTTATACTTCAATTTACGGATCTTCGGCAACAAACTGGGGAACTGGACAATTGGCAGGAAATACCGCAAACCCGGACATTAAATGGGAAACTACTTATTCAAGCAACTTAGGTTTAGACCTTGGACTTTTTAACAACAGAGTAGAATTGGTTGCCGATGTTTATTACAAAAAAACAAACGACTTATTGCTTGAACTTCCACTTCCGGCTTATGTAGGAACAACGGGACAAGGAGCTACAAGACCGCCAACAGTAAACATTGGATCTCTTGAAAATAAAGGATTTGAGTTTAGTTTGAATACCATTAACATGGAGAGAAACGATTTTATATGGAAATCAAATATTGTTTTCTCGATGAACAGAAGCAAAGTTTTGGCACTTAATACAGAATCTGGTGTATTAAATAAAAACATTCAGCAAGGTTCTGATGTTACGACTGTTACCAGAACGGCGGTTGGAGAAGCAATTGGACAATTTTACGGATATAAGGTGATTGGCCGATTTGAAAAAGCAACAGATTTCTATTATAAAGATAAAGACGGAGTGGTAAAACCAACCGCTTTGCCAGAAGGAATGGCCATTGGTGAAAACGGCGTTTGGATTGGAGATTATATTTTTGAAGATGTAAACAAAGACGGAATCATCAACGAAAAAGACCGCGATTACATCGGAAATCCTGCTCCGGATTTCACTTTCGGTATCGGGAACACATTCTCTTTCCAGGGATTTGATATCAACATTTTGCTGACAGGTTCTTACGGAAATGATATCGTAAACTACCAAAGACGCTGGTTAGAAAATCCTCGTGAAAACACCAATTTATTGAAATCTTCTTTAGGATATGCGCAGTTAGAATTAATCGACCCAAACGGGCCAAACGATTATAGAAATGTGCAAATTGTGGGCGGAGATCCTTATATGACCAGAATTGCGGCATCGTCTGCATCATCAGCTTCAAACTATCGTTTTAGTAATCGATTTATAGAAGATGGTTCTTATGTGAGAGTAAAAAATATTTCGATAGGATATAATCTTCCAAAGAAATTATATTCTAAATATGGAATCTCAAACATTAAGATATATTCTAACGCTCAAAACGTTTTAACCTTCACAAAATACAAAGGTTATGATCCCGAAGTGGGATCAATTAATCAGGATGCGCTTTTAAGTGGTATTGATAATGGACGTTATCCTTCGCCAATTATTACTACGCTTGGACTAAACGTTAATTTCTAAAATTTGCAGACTATGAAAACAAAAAAAATATTTTACACGGTTCTTATGATCGCATTGCCATTTGTTTGGACTAGTTGTAGTGATCTTTTAGATGTTGAACCAGAAGATCAAATCACAAAAGAGAATTTTTATAAATCAGAATCAGATTTTCAGTCGGCAACAGGCCCGCTTTACAACAGAGTTTGGTTTGATTTTAATGATAAATTCTATTACGGTTTAGGAGACGGACGTTCAGATAACTTGTACGCACCTTATTCTGATTACGTTTATCCGTTTACAGATTTATCTGAAACAGGATTAACCGGCCCTTTAGTTTCGGCTTGGGGATCTTTATATAATGTTGTACAGCAATCCAATAACGTAATTATCGGAATTTCAGGAAGTAAAGTAGATGAAAGCGTTAAAAATAAATATATCGCCGAAGCACGTTTTATGAGAGGAACTGCCTATTGGTATTTAGCTTCTTTATGGGGAGATGTAATTATTTCTACAGACCCAAGAGAATTGGTTAAAAACCCAATCGTAAACAAAAATCCATTAAAAGATGTGTACGAATTTGCGATTCGCGATTTAGAATTTGCAGCAAAATATCTGCCTGAAACTGCAGGACAAGCCGGACGTTTAACAAAATACAGCGCCTTTGGAATGTTGTCTCGTGTTTACCTATCCTATTCGGGAGTAAGCGACAATCCAAACAGCGGAACAAGAAATCAGCAATATTTAGATTTAGCTAAAAAAGCAGCCGAAAAAGTAATCACTTCAGGTCCATATACTTTAATGACAAACTACGCTGATTTGTTTATGGTTGATAACAACAACAATACTGAATCTATGTTTGCCCTGCAATGGGTTCCAAACGGAGATTACGGAGTTATTAATACACATCAGGCTTATTTTGCTTTAGGTTCTGATATTACAGGAGACGATGCAGCTTGGGGTTACTGGACAAGAGCTTCAAATGATGTTTTAAAAGAATACGAATCAAAAGACCTTCGCCGTAAAGCAACCTGGATGGGCGATGATGATTTCTATCCGGAAATTAATAAATCAAACGGAGGTTATACAGTTGATCACGCAAAAGAATTCTTAACGGTAAAAAAAGGAGTTGTAGGTTCTACAAAAGACAATTCTAAAATTAGTCGTATGAACTCAGCTTTAAATACTTATATGCTGCGTTTAGGAGAAGTCTATTTAAATTATGCCGAAGCCGCTTTAGGAAACAACGCTTCAACAGCAGATGCACTTGCTTTAGATGGCGTAAATAAACTTCGTGTGCGTGCAGGTCTTGATCCAAAAACAACCTTGACTTATGCCGATATTATTCACGAAAGAAGAGTTGAATTAGCGATGGAAGGACAATATTGGTACGATTTAGTACGACGCGCTTATTACAAACAGCAAGAAGTTATTAACTATGTAACGGCACAAAACCGCGGAACAATTGAGCCAATTCTTTACGATTCTGCAACAAATACCTTATCTATAGATCCGGCAAGAAGCAGCAGTCCGCGTTCAATTGGCGTAATCGATGCTACAATTTTCCTTCTTCCTTATCCGGAATCAGAACTGGTTCAGAATCCGTTGTTGAGAGAAAATCCGGTTCCGTATCAATTTACAGAAGAAAAAATAACAGACTTGTTCTAGTATTTTGAAAAACAACAATCTAAAAAATATTAATATGAAATATATTTTAAATAAAAAATATTGGGCACCCATCGCACTGCTGGGAATAATGTTCTTTAGTACGCTATTTACTTCTTGTGACAATAACGATTCTGAAGGCGGAACCATAACCATATCAAAAGTTTTTCTGGAAGATGTAAATTCAACCGTTCCGGATAGAGAAGTTACTTTTGCCCGTTTAGGACAAGCTTTGCGTATACAAGGTTCTGGTTTTACAGGCTTAAAAAGAGTTTACATCAACGGATATCAAACTTATTTTAATGTAGTTTTTGTATCCGATAATTCAATGCTGATCAATGTTTCTGCCGATACCCCAATTTTAGAAGCAGATCCATCGGTAAGAAACACGATTCGATTTGTAAACGATAATAATGAAACCACATTTTCATTTGAAATTCGTTCAGGAAAACCAGCAATTACAAACATTTCCAACACAATGCCTAATGCGGGAGAAACTATTACCGTTTCGGGAACTGGTTTAACCGAAGTAAGCAAAGTAGTTTTTCCGGGAAATATTGAAGTAACAACAGGAATTACTTCAGATGAAGACGGTGAATTTTTTACAGTTGCAGTGCCAAATGGCGTTTCAGAAAACGGAGGTTCATTATTCGTTCAGACTTCAAACGGAGGCGTTTATTCTCCGGCTTATTTCAACTTTAAAAAAGGTATTTTATTAGATTTTGACGGAAGAGGACAGCACGGTTATTGGGGAACTTCAACCAGCATGATTCAGCCCGAAGATTTAGCATCACTTGCTTTAGGAACAGGAAATATTTCGCAAGGAAAATATGTACCGCACCGTCCGGCAAGAATTGCTTCTTTTGATGCTGCCAAAAACAGATGTACAGAAGTTTGGACAGCAGGAAACGGCGTCGATAACTGGAGAACACAATTAACACCTTATATCCCGGCAAGCACGTCGCTGGACAAAGTAGCATTACAGTTTGATGTATACGTTCCGGATGCTTGGAAAGATTCTGGATTCTTAAAAATATGCATGGTCAATAATTTTAATGGAGGAGAATGGACAGGAGCAGTTTATAATTATGTTCCATGGATTGTTGACGGAAAATCGGTTGCTTTTCAAACCACAGGATGGACAACGGTTACAATTCCGCTAAATAAATTTTATGCATGGTCTAAAGAACCGTTCACTTTTGAAACCGTTTTAGCATATCGTGAAGCTGCAACGTATCAAAACTTCGGTTTTTTCTTTGAAAATTCTGATGTAAAACTAAAAGACGTTACAGGAACTGCAAGTGAAGTAGAATTTGCTTCAAAACCAACTTCAGTAAAAGTGTACACAGACAACTGGAGAATAGTATCCTTAGATACTCCGGTTTACAACGATTTTCCTAACTAAAAAAACACCAAAATGAAATATAAATATATAATACCAGTAATTGCTTCATCCTTAATGCTTCTGGCATCTTGTGATGATAATTTAATGGAATGGGAAAAAGATCCTGAGCATGGCGAGGTTACAGGAGCAGAACTTCCGTTAGAATTAGTAGAAAAAATAAGCCGATACGATAACCTTAAAACGTACACAGATTTTGTTTTAGGAAACGGAATTGGTGCCGATTTATACCTAACTGACGCGACGTACCGTAAAATTGTAAACGACAACTTTGATGAGGTTACGCCGGGTTATGAAATGAAACACGGTGCAATGGTAAACTCAAAAGGTGAAATTAATTTTACTAAAGTAGATGCCTTTATTGCCGAAACAAAAAAAGCTGGCTTAACCGTTTTTGGTCATACTTTGGTTTGGCATTCCAACCAAAATGCAAGTTATTTAAACAGCATAATTGCACCAACTGTAATTCCCGGTTCTAGCGGAACAAATACATTAGATGTTGCAGGTTTAAAAAACGGAACATTTACAAACTGGGCCAGAAACAATCCCGGAAAAGGAATTGCTATTGCAGCAAATGAAGGACTTGCAACAGGTTCGCAAGCTATTAAGTTAGAATCAAGCGCGACATCTTCTGCACCGTATAATCTGCAATTGACCTCTCCGGATGTATCCATTGTAAGCGGTCATAATTATGAGATTTCTTTCTATATTAAATCTGATGTAACTGGAAAAGGGCGTATTTCTTTCAATGCTTCATTAACCAACCAATATCCGTACAAAGACTGGTTTAGCACAGGCGGATCGTGGACAGAAGCTTTTGCAACAACATCAGCATGGCAGCAGGTTAAAATTAAATTAGCTCCCGGAGATTTTGTCGGCGGAAGCACCAATTTTAAATTCAATATCGATTTAGGATATCTGCCAAATGTGACGTATTTAATTGATGTAAATACAATTTCAGTTGTAGATCTTGATGCCGCAGCAACCGTTACAAATTTGGTTGCCAATGGTAATTTTAATGCAGGCATTAGCGGATGGTCAAAATACAATGGAGCTAATGATGCTTTAAGCGTAGCAGGCGCGTCTGATGCGTACGAAGGAAACGGAGCAATGAAAGTTGTAAACGCAACTTCGGATGCGGCAAATCAATGGAAAACACAAATTCATGCTGATTTTACTTCAACCTTCACTTCTGGAAAAGAATATACAATTTCGTATATGATTCGTTCTGAAGCAACTGGTTCTGTAAGATGTTCAACAACAGGAACAACAGCTCATTATCAGGGAGATCAGGCAACATCGCCAAGTTGGAAATTAGTAGAATGGAAATTTACCGGAAACGGAACCGAAACAGGTTTAAACTTTGATTTAGGTGGAGCAGCCGGAACCTATTATATCGATAATGTTTTAGTAACGGATGGATCATCTGGAGGAGGCCCAACAGCGCCAATAACGATCGAAAAAACCGATGCAGAAAAAACAAAAATCATTGGCGATGCTATGGCTGACTGGGTTTCTAAAATGATGACACATTACAAAACAAGTGTTTTTGCCTGGGATGTAGTAAACGAACCAATGAAAGAAGACGGAACATTAAGAACAGGAAATGAAGGCGATACCGCAGCAGATTTTTTCTCATGGATAAAATATCTTGGAAAAGATTACGCTGTAACGGCATTCAAACTGGCTCGTCAATACGGAAATGCAACAGACAAACTTTTCATTAACGATTATAATTTAGAATCAAGATTAGACAAATGCGACGGATTGATTCAATATGTGGAATATATCGAAAGTCAAGGCGGAAAAGTAGACGGAATTGGAACACAGATGCACATAGGCTTAAATACAGATAAAGATAAAATTGCCCAAATGTTCCAGAAACTGGCAGCGACAGGAAAATTGATTAAAATTTCAGAGTTAGATGTGAGATTAGGAACAAATGCTCCAACAGTTGCACAGCAGGCTTCACAAGCAGAAATGTATCAATATGTGGTAGATATGTATAAAAAACATATTCCGGCAGCACAGCAATATGGTATTACGGTTTGGGGAGTTTCTGATAACTCTAAAGAACATGAATTTTGGCTTCCGGACGAAGCACCAAATCTTTGGGATGCAAATTACGTTCGTAAACACGCCTATAAAGGAACTGCTGATGGTCTTGCAGGAAAAGATGTAAGTAAAGACTTTTCAGGAGAGTTGGTTAAGTAAGTTAAGTGTAGTCTTAATCCATAATATGAATCTGAAAGGATTTGTATTATGGATTATTTGTTTTTAATTTTAAAAGAATCAGATGTTTACGTTCCCAAAAAATACAATCGTTATACTGTTTTTTGCTTTTTTACAATTCGGATATTCCCAGGAAAAAATGCCGCATCTTCAAAAAAAAGGAAATAAAACGCAGCTCATTGTCAACGACAAACCTTTCATTATTCGCGGCGGAGAATTAGGAAATTCTTCGGCAACCACTATGGAAAGTATGGAACCCATTTGGGAAAAGTTAACCGACATGAACCTCAACACCGTTTTAACTCCAATTTATTGGGAATTAATAGAAAAGGAGGAAGGCAAATTTGATTTTTCGTTAGTTGATGAATTGATTTTAAGAGCCAGAAAAGAAAACCTAAAACTCGTTTTTCTTTGGTTTGGATCGTGGAAAAACAGCATGTCAAGTCACGCTCCTGAATGGGTAAAACTGAATCAGAAAAAATATCCCAGAATAAAAGACGACAAAAATAAAAGCCATGAAATTCTAACGCCTTTTAGCGAAGAAAATCTGCAAGCTGATTCAAAAGCGTTTCAAAAACTAATATCTCATATTAAAGATTTTGACCAAAAAGAACAAACCGTGATTATGGTTCAGGTTGAAAATGAAATCGGGATGCTGCCAACGGCACGCGATTATCATCCTTTAGCCAATGAAGCCTTCAAAAAAGAAGTTCCAAAAGAATTCATTCAATATTTACAGAAAAATAAAGAAAAACTAGTTCCTGAATTCTCAGCAATCTGGAAGAAAAACGGATTCAAAACAACTGGAAACTGGGAAGAAATATTCGGAAAAAGTCTTCAAACCGATGAAATTTTTATGGCTTGGTATTTTTCAAAATTCACCAATACAATCGCCAAAGCCGGAAAAAATGCTTATCCAATTCCGATGTTTTTAAACGCAGCCTTAAATGCACCCGAAAAAAAGCCGGGAGAATATCCAAGCGCAGGTCCGTTGCCGCACGTAATGGACGTTTGGAAAGCAGCGGGAAACGCTATAGATTTTCTTTCACCAGACTTTTATAATCCGTCATTTAAGCAATGGAATGATTTATTTACAAGACAAGGCGATCCGTTATTTATTCCCGAACATCGTTTTGATGAAACCGCACCGTTTAAAGGTTTATATGCAATCGGACACTATGAAGCCATTGGTTTTTCGCCTTTCTCGATAGAATCAGTAACCGATGCCAAAAAAGAACCACTCGGAAAAATTTACGATTTAGTACAGCAGTTAAAGCCAGTTATTGAAGCTAATAAAGGACAAGGAAAAATTGACGGAGTTTTATTAGATAAAGTAAACAACACACAAATAGTTAATCTAGGAAACTACGAATTTACCTTTAAACACGATTATACCCTAAATTGGTCCGAAGGTGCAAAAGCAGATACCTGGACAACATCAAGCGCCATAATTATAGAAATCACACCCGATGAATTTTACATTTCAGGTTCCGGAATTGTCGTGACTTTTAAACCTTTAAAAAATAAAAACGCAAACGCAGGAATATTAAAAACAGACCAAGGAAAATTTGAAAACGAAAAATGGAGAACCATAAGGCATTTCAACGGAGACCAAACCCATCAAGGCAGACATCTAAGAATTTCAGTAGGTGATTACGAAATTCAAAAAATAAAACTATACATTTATGAATGATTTAATTCAACACTAATTGCACGAATTTGCACAAATTATCTTTATACAAATAAAAAAATCTGCATAATCTGCGTGAAAAATTTTTAGCCACAGATTAAAATGATTTTTTAAAATTAATCAGTGTTAATCCTTATAATCTGTGGCAAAAAAACAACCAGTGTAAATCCGTACAATCCGTGTCATCAGTGGGCAAAATATAAACAAGATCAAATGAAAAAAATAATACTAGCAATACTTATAGTTTTCAATGCCAATGCTCAAATAAAACTCCCAAGACTAATAAGCGACGGAATGATTTTACAGCGCGATACAAAAGTCAATATCTGGGGCTGGGCGTCACCAAAAGAAAAAATCGAACTCGATTTCAACCACAAAACATACAAAACTATTACAGCGGAAGACGGAAAATGGATAATTCAGCTTCCATCACAAAAAGCAGGCGGACCATATGAAATGACTTTAAAAGCATCCAACACAATCACCCTGAAAAACATACTTTTTGGAGACGTTTGGGTTTGTTCCGGTCAGTCAAATATGCAGCTGTCAATGGAACGGCTTAAATATAAATATGAGGATTATATCGCTAAAGCGGAGAATTCGAACATCAGGCAATTTCTAGTTCCCAATCAATATTTTTTTGAAAGAGAAAATACCGATTTTTCTTCTGGAGAATGGATTTCAGCAAACTCAAACAGTGTTTTGAAATTCTCTGGAGTTGCCTATTTTTTCGCTTTAGAAATCTATGAAAAATACCAAATCCCAATTGGAATAATCAATTCTTCTTTAGGCGGCTCTCCCGCAGAAGCATGGATCAGCGAAGAAAACATTAAAAAATCCCCCGATTATTATCAGGAATATTTAAAGTTTAAAGATGGAAGTCTCGAAAAACAAATCGACGAAAACGATGATAAAGTAAGTTCAGACTGGGATAAATTACTAGACGAAACAGATCCCGGACTAAAAAATAAATGGGCAGCTGAAATCGATAATTCCGATTGGAAAACGATGAAAGTTCCCGGTTATTGGGCAGACGGTGAACTCGGAAATATAAACGGTTCGGTTTGGTTTAAAAAAGAATTTACACTTGAAAAAATAAAAGAAAATCAGGCGAAGATTATTTTAGGAAGAATCGTTGATGCAGATTCGGTTTTTGTAAACGGACATTTTGTTGGTACAACTTCCTATCAATATCCACCAAGAATTTATTCTTTCAATTCCAATATTTTAAAAGAAGGAAAAAACGAAATTACCGTTCGAGTTATCAGTAATTCAGGTAAAGGCGGTTTTGTATTGGATAAACCTTATGAATTAATTAATGGCGATCAAACCATTGATTTAAAAGGAATCTGGAAATACAAATTAGGTGTAAAAATGTTACCGCTTCCGGCACAAACTTTCGTCAGATTAAAACCAGTCGGACTTTATAATGCCATGATTGCGCCCCTTAAAAATTATGTTATAAAAGGCGTGCTTTGGTATCAGGGTGAATCGAGTACCAAAAAACCAGCAGAATATCTTCCTTTAATGGAAACTTTAATTGCGAATTGGCGCACGCAATGGAAACAAGAAAAACTGCCTTTTTTATTCGTTCAGCTTGCCAATTATATGGAAACAAAACCGGAACCAGTCGAAAGTAATTGGGCAGCTTTAAGACAGCAGCAATTGAATACGCTAAAAGTTCCAAATACAGGAATGGCCGTAATAATCGATGTAGGCGAGTGGAACGATATTCATCCTTTAAACAAATACGATGTTGGGAAAAGATTGTCGCTTCAGGCAAGAAAATTGGTTTATGGCGAGAAAAATTTAGTCGCTTCGGGACCGATTTTTAAATCAATAAAAAAAGAAGGAAACAAGTTAATTTTAAGTTTTTTGGATATTGGAACCGGATTGCAAATCAAAACCGGAAATGAATTAAAAGAATTTGCAATTGCCGGAAATGATGGAAAATTTGTCTGGGCAAAAGCCATTATCGATGGCGATAAAATAATCGTTAGTAATGATTCAGTCGCAGACCCTGTAAAAGTAAGATACGCTTGGGCAGATAATCCGGCTGAAGCCAATTTATACAATAAAGAAAATTTACCAGCTTCGCCTTTTGAAGCAGATATTAAATAATTTTTGCATCCATTTTATTCCGTAGAGACGCACAGCAGTGCGTCTTACGCAACGTAACCCCAACGAATATCATTTTGCGCATAAGACGTACTGCTGTGAGCCTCTACGATATGCCTTGTGTTGATATTGTTGTCATTTTTTATACCCATTTTTTACTGTAGAGACGCACAGCAGTGCGTCTAACGCAACGTAACCACAACGTATATCACTTTACGCATAAGACGCACTGCTGTGCGTCTCTACAGATATACTTTATGTTGATATTATTGTCATTTTTTGCATCTCAAGATCTTAGATTTATTTTATTAAATACTAAAATTCGAATTTTCGAAATCTTATCTTTATAAAATTAAATAATGCATTTTTAAATCAATACAATAATGATAAAGCCAATCGATTTTATAGAAAACTTTGATTTTTATTTTCCAGATTATATTAATACTGCGCCATGGAATATTGTCAATGAACTGGACAAAATACTTTTAGAAAAAATAAAACTACTTTCAACTGATTATAAAATAGAAGGGACAATTGCCATACACAAAACAGCCATAATAGAAGAAGGAGTAACCTTAAAAGGAACAATCATCATTTCAGAAAATTGTTATGTTGGTGCGCATGCTTATCTACGTGGGCCAATATTATTTGGGAAATCTGTAAAAATAGGCCCGGGTTCAGAAATAAAACAATCGTTTATTTCTGATAATTCGGCAGTAGCTCATTTTAATTATATAGGAAATAGCCTGATTGGTCAAAATATTAATTTTGAAGCAGGTTCAATTTGTGCCAATCATTACAACGAGAGAAAAAACAAAAACATTTCGGTTAAATATAAAGAAGACATTATCAATACCCATTCAGATAAATTTGGGTCATTGTTAGGTGATAATTCTAAAGTTGGTGCAAATGCGGTTTTATCGCCGGGGACAATTTTGGATAAAAACAGTATTGTAAAAAGATTACAGTTGATTGAGCAATTAGTTGAGGAATAACTTTGCGTAGACGCACTGCTGTGCGTCTCTACGATATGCTTTGTGTTGATATTTTTTTAATTGCCTCCAGCTTTAGCTGGAGAGATAGATATTTGTTATCAAAAAGGCTTTAGCCAAACGTCAAAGTTAGGCTAAAGCCTTTCATATTTTTCAAAATTTAACCTCCAGCTAAAGCTGGAGGCAATTGATTTTTTTTTAATAATATATATCCAGTTTTTGTTCTGTAGAGATGCACAGCAGTGCGTCTAACACAACGTAACCCCAACGAATATCGACAACAAAAACTTTGCGCATAAAGCCCCACAGCTGTGCGTCTCTAGAAAAAACTATTTATTCATCGCAATATACTCTGAAGGCGTCATCGTAAAATGCTTCTGGAAATTACGACCAAAACTCGTCTGCGATTTATAACCCACCATTTCAGCAATCTCATACATTTTATAATTCTCGTTTAAAAGCAATTCAGCAGCACGTTTTAAACGAACGATATTAATCAACTCATTCGGACTCAAATTCGAAATATCTTTAATTTTTCGGTATAAAGTTGAACGGCTCATGTTCATGATTTCCGCCAAAGATTCTACGCTTAAATCAGAATCCGTGATGTTTTTCAGAATTTCTTCGTCGAGTTTTTTCAGGAACTTTTCGTCGGTTTTATTGTGCGCAATACTTTTAATGTGCGAAAGCGGAGAACTCGCATAATAATTCATAATCTGCTTTCTGTTTTCGATTAGATTATTCACCTGAACTTTTAAATAATCCATCGAAAAAGGTTTTGCGATATACGCATCCGCACCCACTTCAAGACCGTCAATTTGCGATTTCAGCGAGTTTTTGGCAGTAAGCAAAATCACCGGAATATGACTTGTTTCTAAGTTGGTTTTAATCTCTTTACACAACGTAATTCCGTCCATAATTGGCATCGAAACATCACTTATAACAAGCTGAATATTCTCGTTATGAATTATTTTTAAAGCATTTTCTCCATTATCCGCTTTCAAAATAGTGTAAAACGGCGTTAATTCAGCCGTAATAAAATTCAATAAATCCTCATTGTCTTCCACAACTAAAAGCTGTGTTTTCTCGTGTTTATTTTCGATTTCTACAGTTTCAGATTCTGCTTCAATTTCGTCTTTCTCTGTTTCATTATAAAACATAAATTCTTCTTCCTGACGAAGCGGAACCACAAGTTCAAAAATATTCACTTTTGAATCCGGAATTACCTGCAGATTTCCGTTATGCAATTGTGTTATCGAATGTGCCAGCGAAAGCCCAATTCCCGTTCCCGAAGTTGTATCCATATTATCAACCCTGAAAAACGGCTCAAAAATTTTATCTTTTAAATGAAACGGAATCAGATTTCCATCATTTTTTACAATTAAAGTCAACTTCTTTTCATCTCTAAAAAGTGTAATCGAAGCTTTATCTTTAGAATATTTAATTGCGTTGCTCATCAAGTTGCTCAGGATTTTTTTGAAAGCCTCTTTATCCACAAAAGCAAAAATATCTTTATCGCCCAGTTCCAGTTCAAATTCAATTCCTCTTTCTTCAATCAATTGACTGAATCTCAAATGTAAATTCCGAACCATCGACGAAATATTCGCTTCTACGAAAGTGAGTTTTAAACCGCCAATTTCAGACTTTCTAAAATCCAGTAATTCATTTACCAGTTTTAATAAACGAGAAGTGTTTTTCTTCATTATCGAAAGATTCTGAGGCACTTCCGGCAATATGTGATCCATAACCAAAAGTTTTTCCAAAGGTCCTTTTATCAACGTCAAAGGCGTTCTGATTTCGTGCGCTACATTCGTAAAAAAGTCAATTTTAGCCTGATAGATTTCTTTCTCTTTTTCGTCGTTTAAATGTTTTATTTTTCGATTGTGTTTAATCTGAGTCAGATTTTGTGAATAACGAATGATGTAATAAAACGAACCGCATATCAGTATAAAATAGAAAAAATACGCATAAGAACTCGCCCAAAAAGGCGGCAGAATCCTGATTTTCAATTCCACTTCTTTACTCCAAACACCAAAACTATTCAGCGATTTTACTTTAAAAACATAATCGCCTGGCGCCAGTTCCGTAAAGAAAACTTTATTGTTACGTTCCAGATAAACCCAGTCATTATTCACATTTTCAAGTTTATACCAATATTCTGTAAGTTCCGGAGCCGTATAATTTAACGAAGCAAATTCAAGATTAAATGACGATTGACTGTTGTTAAGTTCCAGTTCATCAATATGCGCAATAGATTGTTTTATAGGCGAATCATTTTCATTAGCGTCAATATCCTTATTATTGATTTGCAGATTGGTAATAAAAGTCGAAGGCGTGTATTTGTTTTTGGTAAAATTCTTCGGATTGAAACTGATCATTCCGTTTAGATTTCCAAAATACATATCGCCGTTTGTATCTTTAAAAGCCGATGCATAATTAAATTGATCGCTCAATAAACCATTTGCGGTGGTGTAAATTTTAATGCTTTTATGATCAGGTCCAAATTTCACCAAACCTTTAGAAGTCGTCAACCATAAATTTTTAGCTTCATCTTCTAAAATAGAATAAACAACATTACTTGGGAATCCGTTTTTGGTCGTAAATTTTTTAAAAGTCCTTGTTTTTTTATCGAATAAATCCAGTCCGTTTTCGGTAGCAAACCATAAATTTTTAAAACTGTCTTCAAAAATATAATTGATCGAATTATTACTGATGCCGTTTGGGTTTTTGTAATCGTAAATAAAAACCTCTTTCTTTTTTGTTTTCGGATTATAATAAAACAAACCATCACGATAACTTCCTGCCCAGAGATTTCCGTCGCTGTCTTCTTTATAAGTCGTATAATGCGTAGTTTCAGGAAAAGTTTTTAAGGTTTCAAAATTGTCATTTTTTTCATTGTATAAATAAAGTCCCATTGTCGTAATCACAATCAATTCATCTTTTTTGGTTTCATAAAAAGAAAAAATGAAATTACTGCGCAATACCGAAGCCGGATTATTGGCACTATAGTGTCGCACAACGTTACCCGAATTTCGGTCTAAAACATCTAAACCATGTTCAAAAGTTCCTACCCAAATTTTGTCTTTTCTGGGCATTAAAGCATGAATATTATAATAAGAAACACTGCTTTTGCTTCCGTTTGGTAAATAAGATGTAAACTGCTGCGTTTTAGGATTAAATCGGTTTAAACCCGCATCTTCGGTTCCAATCCATAAATCGCCTTTATCATCTTTATGAATTTCCCTAACGGCGCTTCCGCTGATAGAATTTTGTCCTTTCTGAGGGAAATATTTCTTGAACTGTGTGTATTGTTTTTGATGGTAATTGATGCCGCCAAAATACGTTCCAACCCAAATCCCGTTTTCTTTATCAATCGTGATCGAATATGCTGCATTGTCTGAAATCGCATACGGATCATTATAATTTTTTTTAAGATTAATGCTGGATTTCGTTTTCAGGTTGTAAACATAAACTCCAGATTCGCTGGCAATCCAAAGTTCATCATTTCCCCTCTTTTTAAACTGTCGCACATAAACCGGTTTTTTAGTCGAAAATTCTAAACTCGAAGTTGTTTTATTGTGAATGTTATAAAGTAAAACGCCGTCGTCCTGCGTACCAATTACAATATTGTTTTTGTCTAAAGCATAAATAATCGTAATTCTAAAGTTAGAAGAACTTGCTGGTGGCGCAATCGGAATATTTTCAAACGAAAGATTTTCTTCAGAATAACGATAAATTTTATTCAATGAAGAAGCCCAGATTTGACCATTTGCATCTCTGGAAATCGAAGTGGCAATAAAATATTTATTCGGATTAAAAGTTTTGGTTTCCTTTTTTGTTGTCGAATATTTATAGAGAATATTGCCGGAGATAAACCAGATATTTCCGTTTTTGTCATGATTAATATCGTTGATACGGTCGTTAATCGCTTCGTTTAAAACCGTAAACTGATCTGTTTTTTTATCGTATTGATACAAACCTTTATCTGTTCCTACCCAAATTACACCTTTATATTCATGTAAAGACTGGATATAATTACTTCCTAAACTATGAATTGGGTCGGCGTTGCTTCTGTAAGTCTTAAAACGATAGCCATCAAATCGGTTTAAACCGTCTTTTGTACCAAACCACATAAATCCATCTTCGTCCTGTAAAGAAGTCAAAACGGTGTTGTTTGACAGACCTTCTTCAACCTGAAAATGTTTGAAATAATATTCCTGTGCCTGAATAAAATTTATCGAAAAAAGTGAAAAAAATAATAAAAGAAAGAATTTACGCATAGTTGTGTTTTTTAGGATAAAACAAGGACTTATTCAAATCGTGTCAATATTCAACAAAATGTTGCAAGTCACTATATTTCTGATCTTTTTTATACAATTTGAATCATTTGAGATAGAAATTGACACAAATGAATCATTTTATTTTGAATTAAAATCATCTACTTTGAATTTTCAAACAAATCATATTGATAATTTTTAGGCTAAAAAAATACAGCATCAATAAAATTAAGTTTTAAAAAATACACCATTAATAATTTTGAATTAAAATGAACACATTATTATTACTGAGCAATATTAATTATTTTTTTGCTCGCATCAGAGATGATTAGAATTTTTAAAAAACAATTGTAAAACCAACCAAGAAATGAAAACTATCTAAATGACAAATCAATGAAAACAAAGATCACTCAAATTTTAAAGCAGAGATATTACCTCTTGTTTTTCTTTAGTTTATTATTACAACAAACGTATGCACAACAGCAAATAACCATAACGGGAAAAGTAGTTTCTGCAGCAGGAGAATCAATTCCGTTTGCTAACGTTGTCATAAAAAACACAAAAAATGGTGCAGTTACCGATTTTGACGGTACATACAAAATAGCTGCTGCAGGAAACCAAACACTGGTTTTTAGTTCACAAGGCTATAAAACAACAGAAATTGAAATCAACAACAAAACGTCTATCAATGTTACTTTACAAGAAGATGCAATGAAATTGGATGAAATTGTAGTTGTAGGTTACGGTTCGCAGCAGAAAAAAGACCTTACAGGTGCTGTTTCGCTCGTAAAAGCTACAGAAATCCAAAAAAGACAGGTGACTACTGTTGCTGATGGATTACAAGGTTTAGTTACCGGAGTTAAAGTTCGCGGCGGCGGACGTCCGGGACAGGAAGCCAGTGTAGAGATTCGTGGTCTTAAAAATCTTCAAAATACAAATCCATTATATGTAATTGATGGATTAGTTACTTCGGCAAACAGAGATTTTAACCCAAATGATATTGAAAGCATTCAGGTTTTAAAAGATGCATCTGCTGCGGCAATCTATGGTTCGAGAGCAGCAAATGGTGTAATTATTATTACCACAAAAAAAGGTAAAAAAGGGCCGCTTCAAATTGATGTTTCTGCAAAAAGCAGTTTTACAACTATCCCACGCTATGATTTGGCGGGAACTGAAGAGTTTGCCAGATTAAATAATATGGCTTATGATAATGCCGGAATGACAAGACAAAATCTGAATATGGCAGTTAATACAGACTGGCAGGATGCAGTTTTTAGAACAGGAATGATGCAGGATTATAATGCCAGCGTTTCTGGCGGAAATGAAAACTCTACATTTTTTATGTCGGGGAATTATTTTGGAAATGAAGGAGCAGTAATCGGAACTGATTTTGACAGAATTTCATTCCGTGTAAATTCAAGCGGAACAAAAGGGATTTTCAGTATTGGAGAAAACTTAGCCATCAGTAATTCTAAAACAGATGAAATGTCTGGAAATCCAATTATTGATGTGTACAGAATGACACCAACAATTCCGCTTTACGACGCAGCTAATCCTGGAGGATACGGTTACGGTAAGCAAGGTGTTGCAGATACTTTTGGAACAAACCCTCTTGCAATTGCTGATTTTGCCAATACGATCAACGAAAATTTCAGAATTAGAGGAAATATCTGGTCTGAACTAAAATTTGCTCCATGGTTGAAATATCGTTTCAATTTTGGATATGAAACTAGTTTTGACTCTTATAAATTCATGAGAAAAGTAGGGAACTGGACGTTAAATCAACCGATAGATCCATCTCAGACAGATCAAAATAAAGGAAGATCACAAACAACATTGTTTGAAAATACTTTGACTTTCAAAAAAGAATTTGGAAAACATGATATAACGGTTCTAGTTGGTCAGACTTTTCAAAAAGACAAATACGATCAAATTTATGGTACAAAAAGAAACCTGCCAATAAACTCCGGAACTGGACAATATTATGAGGTTTTAAACCAAGGAGATTCACCGGTAGTTGGTGGTTTTATTAATGAAGCAGCTCTTGCATCTTACCTTGGAAGAATTGAATACAATTATGATAACCGTTATTTATTTAATGCTGTTTTAAGACGCGACGGATCATCAAGATTTAGTGATGCAAACAAATGGGGAAATTTCCCTTCTGTTTCAGCAGGATGGAGAGTAAGTAACGAATCATTTTTTAAATCAGAATTCATCAAAGATTTAAAATTAAGAGCGAGTTATGGAGAATTAGGTTCTGGAAATATTAAAGAGTACGAATATAAAAGCTTCGTTAATAATTTCGGACAGATTGTATTAGGTCAAAATTTATATCCTTCTGCAACTCAGGTAAAATTATCAAATTCAGAACTGCGTTGGGAAAAATTAAAACAAACCAATTTTGGATTAGACTTAGGCGTTTTAAATAATGATTTACGTCTTACAGCAGATTATTTTATCGCTCGTACAGAAGATGTATTATTTGGTTTCCCAATTTTATTAACGACAGGAAATGACGGCGGAAATCCAATTTCTAATGCTGCAACTGTTGAAAATAAAGGTTTTGAATTAGAATTAGCTTACAGCAAAAAAATCAATGAATTCTCGTTTAATGCTTCGATCAACTTTACAAAAGTTAACAACAAACTGGTTTCATTAGGTAACGGTCAAAATGAAAACATTTCGGGAAATACAATCACAAGAGCGGGTATGCCGGTAGGAATGTGGTATGTTTTACAAACTGATGGATTGTTTCAAAATCAACAGGAAATTGATAACTACAAAAATGCTAATGGACAAGTAATTATGCCAAATGCTGTTCCTGGAGATATTCGTTTTAAAGATGTTAATGGGGACGGACAAATTACAAGTACCGATAAAGCTATTGTGGGAAGTCCATGGCCAGAATTTGAAATGGGATTAAATGCAGGAGCAGAATATAAAGGTTTTGATTTTTCTATGAACTGGATCGCTTCTCACGGAGCAACTGTTTATAACGGATTTAGAAGTGTTGTAGACAGATTTGATGACAATAGTAATTACAGAGCTGGAATTCAGCCTTGGACACCTGAAAATCCAAATACTGATTTTCCTAGAATCACAAAAGGTTCAACTTTAAATTCAAGAGGAGACAGTGACCGTTTCTTAGAAAATGGAGATTTTATCAGACTTAAGTACATTGGATTTGGTTATAACCTGCCTCAAAGTGTCTTGAAAAATTCAGGTATTTCGAGAGCGAGATTAACATTATCGGCACAAAATATTATTACAATTACTAAATATAAAAGTTTAGATCCTGAATTTACAAACAGTAATATTTTTGAAAGAGGCGTTGATAATGGTGCTTTCCCAAATCTTCAAACGTATTCTTTTGGTGTTGATTTTAGCTTTTAATTTAAAAAAATAGCATAATGAAAAAAATAATCATAATAACCGCAGCTTTTCTGGGTCTTGTTTTTACAGCTTGTGAAAGTGAATTAGACCTAAACAGCCCAAATGATATTACAGTAGACCAATATTGGAAAACTGAAAGTGATGCTCAAGCTGGTGTAAACTCAATTTACGCTATGTTTTACAAAGACGGTCTTTGGGCAAGATGGATGTATTTTCGTTTAGATTTGACTTCTGATGAAGGGTATAGTGTAAGTCCGTGGACAGAATTAGCAGACTGGACGCGATTCAATTATATCAATTATAATTTTTGGGAAGGAAATGCCGTAACATGGAGAGATACCTACAAAGCCATTTTTAGATGTAATCAGGTTTTAGCAAACGTCCCGAATATTACCTTTCAAAATGAAGATGATAAAAAGAAAATCATTGCTCAGGCTAAATTTTTCAGAGCATTACATTATTACTATGCGGCAGTAATCTGGGAAGATATTCCGTTAGTTTTAGATCCATCAACACCAGCAGATTTACCGCAACAAAAAAAGGTAACTGAAATTTGGGCTCAGATTGAGAAAGATTTAAACGAAGCTTTTGTGGATTTACCAGCGCAATGGCCGTCTGATCAAACAGGAAGACCAGATAAAGGAGCAGCAAAAGCATTTTTAGCAAAATTATACATGCAGCAGCACAAATGGCCAGAAGCCAAAACAGCACTGGAATATTTGATTACTGGGCCAGGTGCAAGATATGGACTGGTTACTAATTACAGAGATAATTTTACAGATGTAAACGAAAACAACAGCGAATCTGTTTTTGAAATTCAGTTTGGAGATCAAAGAAAAGGAGGAACTGGTGAAGATCCAAACGCTGCAGTTTCCAGCAACCGTGGTCAGTTTTTTGCACCAAGAGGAATTGGATGGTCTGACGGACAAGCACGTTTATGGCTTGTAAATGCTTTCAAGGCCGAACAAAATAAAGATGGTGATCTTGATATTCGTTTAAGATGGACTTTATACTATCCGGAATTATTAGCTGATTTTGGAGATAAAACCTACGGAAGAAACTGGGAATGGAACAATAATGAAGCCTGGTTTAGAAAAGGAAGCCGTGATTATTACAGAAATAATGAAGATTATTACAGCCAGGTAAATTACAGATTAGTTCGTTATGCTGATATTTTACTGCGCTATGCCGAAGTTTTGAACGAAACAGGAAATACAGCACAAGCTTATCAATATGTTGATTTAGTAAGAGCCCGTGTAAACATGAACACTTTAGCAGTTGCTCATCCTGAAATAGGAAACGATCATGATAAATTCTTAGAGCGTTTAAAAACAGAGAGAGTTTTAGAATTAGCGGGAGAAAGCGTGCGTTGGGAAGACTTAAAACGCTGGGGAGATTTAAATTCTCAGGCTTCTGTTGATAAAATTGCGCTTCGTGATCCGGATTTTAAAAACTTCAAAGTGGGTAAAAATCATAGAATGCCAATTCCACAAAGTGATGTAGATAATAATCCAAATCTGGAACAAAATTCAGGATATTAAAAACTAATTTTTTTAAGGGAATCAGATGTGTTAGTCTGATTCCCTTATCATAAAGAACGATTGTTCATAATAACAAAATTTATAATGAGAAAAGTAAAATTGTGTCTGACATTTATGTTGGCAGGATTAGTATTGCTAAGCTGTAACAACAAAAAGAATATTACTGAAGAAAATAAAAACGAAACTGCTGCAGTTGAAAAAAGAGAAATCTGGACAAAAGATCAGGCCAATAAATGGTATGCAGAACAGCCTTGGTTAGTAGGTTCAAATTATTATCCTAGCACAGCTATAAATCAATTAGAGATGTGGCAGGAAGATACCTTTGATCCAAAAAGAATTGATCAGGAACTGGGCTGGGCAGAAAATTTAGGCATGAATGTAATGCGTGTTTACCTGCATGATTTATTGCACCAGCAAGATGCAGAAGGATTTTACAAACGCATGGACAAATTTTTAGAAATTGCAGATAAACATCACATTAAAACCCTTTTTGTTTTATTTGATTCCTGCTGGGACCCGTTTCCTGCTTTAGGAAAACAACGTGCTCCAAAACCGCACACGCACAACTCAGGCTGGGTACAGAGTCCGGGACAAAAAGTATTGCAGGACAAAACACAATATCCTCGTTTAGAGAAATATGTAAAAGAAACCGTTGCTCATTTTAAAGATGACAAACGTATTTTAGGCTGGGATGTTTGGAACGAACCAGATAATATGACAGGTCCATCTTACGAAAAAATCGAAATCAAAAACAAAGTTGATTTAATCCTTCCGCTTTTAAAAAATGTTTTTGTTTGGGCAAGGGAAAGCAATCCGTCACAGCCGTTAACTTCTGGAGTTTGGGTAGGAGACTGGAGCGACGAAGCCAAAATGAAACCAATGCACAAAATGCAGATCGAACAATCTGATATTGTTTCATTCCACAATTACAACACACCACAGGATTTCGAAAAAGTAATCAAACAATTACAGCGTTACGGAAAACCTTTATTGTGTACAGAATACATGGCAAGACCAAACGGAAGCACATTCGAAGGCTTTTTACCTATCGCAAAAAAATACAATGTTGGAATGATCAACTGGGGATTTGTAGATGGAAAAACACAAACCAAATACGCATGGGACAGCTGGACAAAAACATATACTGCAGAACCAAAAGTATGGTTTCACGAAGTATTGCACACAGACGGAACGCCATACATCAAAGCCGAAACAGATTTAATCAAAAAAATGACATCTGAGGCGAATAAGAAGAATTAGATAATTAGATAATGTGTCAATTTGATAATTTCTAGAATGCATAAATTAAATAATTTTCTAATTGACACATTCTCACATTTTCTAATTATCAAATTGACTAATTGACACATTGAAAATTATGAAAACACACACAATAAAACAGCTCTTTTTTCTGGCGGTAATTTTGGTTGGATTTTCTGCGAAAGCACAACAGCCAGATCCGCCGGGACAAGTAAAAGGAAGCGAAAAACCAAAAAACGAAGCCTATCTTTTTGCGCACATGACGCACAACGATTACGGCAGATTATACTATTCTGTAAGTTTGGACGGTTTACATTGGGAAAACCTCAACAACGGAAAACGAGTTTTTGAAGAATATAAAGGACATCCCGATATCTGCAAAGGCCCGGACGGAAAATATTACATCGCAGGAAATACAGGCGATGACGCAAAAAGCATCAACATCTGGGTTTCAGACGATTTAATTACCTGGAAAAAACACTCCGATTATACGCCGGATTTAAAAAGTACACCTGATTATTCAAATGCTTTACAACGAATTGGCGCACCAAAATTATATTACGACAAAGATTCTGAAAAGTTCATTATGACATGGCACACGCCGCATCTTGAAGGGACAAAAGAAGATGGTGAACGTTATTGGGCAAGTCAGCGAACGTTGTATGTTTTGTCTAAAGATTTAAAAACTTTTGAAGGAACACCAAAACGTTTATTCGATTGGGATATGGGAACTATTGATGTTTTTATTCGTAAAGTCGGCGATTCTTATTACGCTGTAATTAAAGATGAAACGTATCCAACATTGTATTGGACAACCGGAAAAACCATCCGAATTGCCAAATCGAAATCTCTTTTAGGGCCTTATTCTTTGCCCCAGCAATCTATCAGTCCAAACTTTAGAGAAGCACCAATGTTAATTCCTTCTCCAGATGATAAAATATGGTACATGTATTACGAACAATATCCGGGAGTTTCCTATGGATTATCAATTGCAGATAATTTAAACGGACCTTGGTTTCAAGCCTCAGGTTATACTTTTTTCTCAGATTGGGATAAATACAGCTTCCCTGAAAAAGTACGCCACGGCTGCATGGTTACAATCTCTAAAAATGAATACGACAGTTTAGTGAAGAAATTTGGAATCACTAAAAATAAATGATGAGTTATAAGTTATGAATTATGAGTTTGGAATTAGGCGTTTGTTAGTGTTTTTTGAGTTAATACGAAACAGAGATTATTTTATCGGAAATAAATTATAATCACACTTAAACCAACTCATAATTCATAATTAATAATTCACAATTATAAAAATTGGTTAGTAAAGTTAGTGTTTGAAATTACCAGACTATGTGGATATGGTCTGGTAATTTATTTAGTAAAGAAGAAACAGTAATAATCGAGGAAATTATTGCATAAAACGATATAGGATGAATAAGAAAACTACAGTTCTGGTGGCGCTTTTTTTAAGCTGTCTGGTTCATGCACAATGGAAACCGCAAGGGGATAAAATCAAAACAAAATGGGCAGCGCAGGTTGATCCGAACAAAACTTTACCAGAATATCCCCGTCCGATTATGGAGCGTAGCCAATGGAAAAATCTGAATGGATTATGGAATTATGCCATTCAGGAATTTGGCAAAACAGCGCCTTCAAAATATGATGGGCAAATTCTAGTTCCGTTTGCGGCTGAATCGAGTTTGTCTGGCGTGATGAGAGAAGTTGGAGCAAAAAATGAACTTTGGTACGAAACCAATTTTTCAATTGAATCAAACTGGAACGGAAAAAATATTCTGCTGCATTTTGGAGCTTTAGACTGGAAAACAGAAGTTTTTATAAACGACATAAAAGTGGGTTCACATACTGGCGGTTACACACCATTTTCGTTTGATATTACACCTTTTATCCAAAAAGGGAAAAATCAAAAACTGATTGTAAAAGTTTGGGATCCATCAAACGACGGACCTCAGCCAAGAGGAAAACAAGTTAAAAATCCCGAAGGAATTTGGTACACACCAGTAACCGGAATCTGGCAGACGGTTTGGATTGAACCTGTAAATGCTAAAAACATTTCAGAATTAAAAACAACACCAAATATCGATCAAAATACAATCAGTATTAAAGCCGACGTAAACGGAGCAGAAAAAGGAGATTTAATTGAGATTTCTGTTTTTGAAGGTGGAAAAGAAATTGCAAAAGAAAAAGCTGTTGTAGGCGAAAGTAATGATATTGTTTTAAATTCTCCAAAATTATGGTCGCCTGAAAATCCGTTTTTGTATCAGACAAAAATCCGTTTAATCAGCAAAAATAAAGTAGTTGATGAAGTGAAAAGTTATTTTGCGATGCGAAAAATTTCATCAAAAAGAGATGAAAACGGAATCATGAGAATGCAGTTAAATAATAAAGATTATTTTCAATTTGGGCCTTTAGATCAGGGTTGGTGGCCAGAAGGATTGTATACTGCACCAACTGACGAAGCTTTAAAATACGATATTATTAAAACGAAAGAATTAGGTTTTAATATGATTCGTAAACATGTGAAAGTAGAGCCAGAACGCTGGTACACACATTGTGATCAATTAGGAATTTTGGTTTGGCAGGATATGCCAAGCGGTGATGAACAACCGATTTGGCAAGATAAAAAGTATTTTGAAGGTACAGAATTACAGCGTACTCCAAAATCACAAGAAATCTACAAAAAAGAATGGAAGGAGATAATGGATCATTTGTATTCGTATCCAAGTATTGTAGTTTGGGTTCCTTTTAATGAAGCCTGGGGACAATTCAAAACAGTAGAAATTACAGAATGGACTAAAAATCACGATCCAAGTCGTTTAATAAATTCTTCAAGCGGAGGAAATCATTTTCAAACGGGCGATATTTTAGATTTACACAAATATCCAGCTCCGGAATTGTATTTGTATGATGCCAGAAGAGTTACTGTTTTAGGTGAATACGGTGGAATTGGTCTTCCGTTAGAAGGACATTTATGGAGAGCAAATGACAATTGGGGTTATGTGAAATTTAAAAACGAAGCAGAAGTTACTGCCGAATATGTAAAGTACGCTCAAATCCTTAAAAGCTTAGTAAAAACAGGATTTTCGGCAGCAGTTTACACGCAGACAACTGATGTTGAAGGTGAAGTAAACGGCTTTATGACCTACGACAGAAAAGTAGACAAAATGGATTTCAAAGCTGTAAATCAAATTAATACTGAAGTTATTAATGCTTTGAATCAGTGATTTTTTCCTCCCGCAGATTTCGCAGATTAAGCCGATAAAATAAATCTGTACAATTTGCTAAATCTGCGGGAGAAAATTTCAAAGACTAATAAAAAAACTAAAATGAAAAAATACCTATTCCTTTTTCTGTTCACAACCATAAGTTTTGCTCAGCAAAAAACATTCACAAATCCCATTTTGCCAGCGGGTGCAGATCCTTACAGCACATATTACAAAGGCTATTATTACTATACGAATACCCTTGGAAATCGTTTGGTTTTGTGGAAAACAAAAGATTTATCCGATATTAAAAATGCTGAAAGCAAAGTGATTTGGACACCGCCCAAAAACACGAATTATTCAGCAGAAATCTGGGCACCGGAATTTCATATTATCAACGGAAAATGGTATTGCTATTTTGCCGCAGACAATGGCGACAACAATAATCACAGAATGTATGTTTTAGAAAATAAAGCATCAGATCCGTTTAAAGGTAATTTTGAATTTAAAGCAAAAATTGCTGCCAAAACAGATAAATGGGCGATTGACGGAAATGTATTTGAATATAAAAAACAACTCTACATGATTTGGGCTGGCTGGGAAGGCGACACCAACGGACAGCAAAACATCTACATCGCTAAAATGAAAAACCCGCTTGAAATTGATGGCGATCGTGTTATGATTTCAGCACCAACAAATGATTGGGAAACACACGGCGCATTGCATGATGATGTAAATCCTGCGCAGGTAAATGTAAACGAAGGCCCACAGTTTTTAGAAAGAAACGGTAAAATTTTCATAGTATTTTCGGCAAGTGGATGTTGGACAGATTTCTATTCTTTGGGATTGTTAACTTTTAATGGCGGAGATAATTTATTAGATGCAAATGCATGGAAAAAATCTCCGGAACCAATATTTAAACAATCCGATAAAAATAAGGTTTACGCACCGGGACATAATTCATTCTTTAAATCTCCTGATGGAAAAGAAGACTGGATTTTATATCATGCTAATTCAAACCCGGGTGAAGGATGCGGAAACAAAAGATCACCGAGAATGCAGAAAATAGATTGGGATGCAAACGGATTTCCGGTTTTAGGAGAACCTGTTAGTGAGGAAACCAAACTGGCAATTCCATCAAAATAAAACTATAAAAACTAACCAGAGGATAATATTACTTTTTCCTCGCAATGACATAAAAATGAAAAATATTCAAATCGCTGCGGTTGTTTTACTGGCACTTTTTCAATTTAATTGTAAAGACAATAAAAAAGAAAATACAACTTTAAAAGAAACGACTGAAATAAAATCAGATTCAGTAAAAACCGTTTTAGAAACTAAAAATTTTGATACCATAATCGAAGGTAAAAAAGTCAATTTATACTGGATAGAAAACAAAGGAATAAAAGCTGCTTTTACCAATTACGGCGGAAGATTAATAGGACTTTGGGTTAACGATAAAAACGGAAAACCAACCGATGTTGTTGTTGGAATGAACAGTGCAAAAGGCTTTAAAACCTCAACAGAACCTTATTTTGGAGCAACAATTGGAAGAGTTGGAAACCGAATTGGAAAAGGAAAATTTACTTTAGAAGGAAAACAATATCAAGTTCCGTTAAATAATGGAAAAAATGCTTTACACGGCGGTATAAAAGGTTTTCAGGATGTAGTTTGGAATGCCGAAAAAGCAAACGAAAACACTTTGGTTTTTACTTACGTTTCGCCAGATGGAGAACAAGGTTTTCCTGGGAATTTAACTGTAAAAGTAACGTATACGATTACGGATGATAATTCGGTAAAAATGGAATACGAAGCGACAACTGACAAAACAACTTTAGTTAATTTAACCAATCATGCCTTTTTTAATTTAAACGGAGAAGGAAGCGGCACAATCTTAAATCACGAATTACAGATTTATGCTAATGAATTCACGCCGGTTGATGAAGGTTTGATTCCGAGTGGAGAGTTAAAACCAGTAAAAAATACTGTTTTTGATTTTACTTCAAAACATACAATTGGAGAAAGAATCGAAACAAAAGATGAGCAATTGAAATTTGGAAAAGGATACGATCATAATTATGTTTTAAACGGAACAAAGAAAAATGGACTGAATCATGCCGCAACAATTTCTGGAGATAAATCTGGAATTACAATGGATATTTTTACAGAAGAACCTGGATTACAGTTTTACAGCGGTAATTTCATGCAGTCGAAAAACACATTTAAATCTGGTTCAAAAGATGACTTCAGAACAGCTTTTGCTCTAGAAACACAACATTTCCCAGACGCACCAAATCAGCCAAAATTTGCCCCGATTGTTTTGAAAGTGGGAGAAAAATATCATACGGTTTCTTATTATCAGTTTTCTGTGAAATAATAAAATAGTTTAACCGCAAAGAGCGCTAAGAATTACGCAAAGATCGCTAAGAAAATGAGGAATAGCTTTGCGCCCTTCGACTTCGCTCAGGGTGACATAAAATGAGAAAAAAAACTTTGTGTCCTTTGCGTAATTCTTAGCGCTCTTTACGGTTAAAAA
Organism: Flavobacterium sp. FG68; assembly: GCF_057808895.1. Classification (NCBI taxonomy): domain Bacteria; kingdom Pseudomonadati; phylum Bacteroidota; class Flavobacteriia; order Flavobacteriales; family Flavobacteriaceae; genus Flavobacterium; species Flavobacterium sp. FG68. The sequence continues at coordinate 3,099 of NZ_JBMDIY010000037.1, read as the reverse complement.
AACTTAGCGTTAAAACCTAAAACCAATAAAAAATGAAAAAGATACTATCCCTAATAACATCACTTTGTGTCTTCGCAGCCTGCTCGCAGGAAAAAGACACCAACCAATCAAAACCAATAGAAGTAAAACCAGCATCAGCAATTTTACTGGCCGACCCAACTATTTTTTATAATAATGAAACCTATTATTTATACGGAACCACAAGCGGAGATATTCCAAATGGAGAAGGATTTCAGGTTTATACATCTTCGGATTTAAAAGACTGGAAAGGTCCGGTTGGAGCGCAGAATGGTTTGGCTTTTAAAAAAGGAGATGCTTTTGGAGACAAAGGATTTTGGGCACCGCAGATTCTTTCGTATCAAAATAAATTTTATATGATTTATACGGCGAATGAAAATATTGCCGTTGCTACAAGTGACAGTCCGCTTGGGCCATTTAAAAACGATTCAAAAGAACCAATTATAAAAACCGGAAACCAAATCGATCCGTTTATTTTTATTGATGAAGATGGAAAAAAATATTTGTATCATGTTCGTTTAACTAACGGAAACCGAATTTTCGTGGCAGAAATAAACGACGATTTTAAAAGCATAAAACCAGAAACTTTAACGGAATGCATTTCGGGAACTATGCTTTGGGAAAATACACAAAACGTTAGCTGGCCGGTTACAGAAGGGCCGACGGTTTTAAAACACGACGGCTTGTATTACATGATTTATTCGGCAAATGATTTCAGAAATATAGATTATGCTGTGGGTTATGCAACCAGTAAAAGTCCGCTTGGACCTTGGAAAAAAGCGGCGGACAGTCCGATAATTAGCAGAAAAAATACCAAACAAAACGGAATTGGCCACGGCGATGTATTTTGGGATAAAAACAATAAAATGCATTATGTCTTGCACACTCATTATAGTGAAAGTGCCGTTTCGCCAAGAAAAGCCGGAATCATTTCAATTGAATTTAAAGATGGAAAAATAGTGGCTGATCCTGCAAGTTTTCAGTTTCTAAAAGTTAATTAATAACATCCAGTTATCATTCCGTAGGAATGTTTCGTCGGTAGAAAAAAATAAAGTTCAGTCAGATTTGCGTTCCGTAGGAACGTTTGGAAGATTATTAAAAATGATGCCAAAATCAAACGTTCCTACGGAACGTAAACAATGATAATAATATAATTTTCTACCAATGAAATGTTCCTACGGAACAAAGAAATATATAAAATAAAAAGAGGCTGTCTCGATTTTTGAGACAGCCCTTTTTTGTTTTCCTGTAAGGTTTCCAAAACCTTGTAGGTATTCTGTATTTTAAGTTAAAGCAATAAATTATTTGACGTAAAATTTAAGCCTGCAAGGTTTTAAAAACCTTGCAGGAGTTGAAACCTATATTAGGAATCTTTTTTATTGGAAAATATAAAAAATGAAAACAAGTTTGAAATCAAAGCAGCAACCAGCCAGGAACGCATCCAAAAAAATAAAAAAATAGATTTATTTGAGCAGTTAATACTGGCGAGAGTTAAAGTTATAAAAAACGTTGTTGTCAGATTTTGAAGTACTTGAATTAATAATTTCCTATTATAAAATCGGACAATGTTCATCTTAATTCAAATTGATAAGTTGAGGTCCAAATTCTTCGTAGAAAATATTTTCCTGACTTACATTTAAATTAATAAGCGCTTCATATTGTGTTTTGATAAACATTTCAGGCCCGCAGATATAATATCGGGCTTCTTCTAATAAAATAGAATCTTTGCATTTATGAAGATCAACGCGACCGTGAATTACTTCATTTGAAATTACATTTTCCGGCGTTACAGCATCATAAAAAGTAAAAGTTTCCAAATGATTTGCTTCTTTTAAAGCAGAAATCTGATCTTTAAAAGCATGAACAGATTCATTTCTGCATCCGTGAATCCAGATTGTTTTTTTGTTTTGAATAGAATTTAAATTTGTTTCCAGCATGCTTAACATCGGCGTAAGCCCAACTCCGCCGCTTATTAATACTAAAGGATTTTGAGAATCTTTTTCTAAATGAAATAATCCTGCAGGAGAAGAAATAGAAATAATATCGCCTTCAGATTTTGAATGCATTGTATTCGAAACCCATCCGTTTGGATTTGGCGCAATTCCGTTTTCTTTTTTTACCGAAATTCTGTAATATTCCGGATTAAAAGTGCTTGACAAACTATATTGTCTTGGCTGGAAAAGATCCAATTCTGGTACAAAAACCTGAACGCTGATAAACTGTCCGGCATGGAAATCGGCAATTGCTTTTTCATCTTCTGGATAAAGATAGAAGGATTTGATTTCAGCCGATTCTTCAACAATTTTTTTAATAACGAATTTTCTCCAGCCGTTCCAGCTTCCCGGTTTTGAGATATTTTCTTCGTATAAACCTTTTTCAAGATTAATCATAATATCGGCAAGTTCATAAAAAGCAACCGTCCAGGCTTCAAGAATTGGTAATGTCGCGGCTTCTCCAACCACTTCTCCAATAGAAGCGATAAGATGTGTTCCTACGATTTTATATTGTTCCGGCTGAATATTTAGGCTTCGGTGTTTGGTTCCAATTCCTTTTAATACACCAATTAAAACTGACGGATCTTCTATATTTTCGGCGTAAGCCAAAACGGCATTTGCTAACGCCGATTTTTGTCTTCCGTTTGCCTGATTTCCCATATTAAACATATTTCGCAATTCAGGATGATGCTTAAACATTCTGGCATAAAAATAATTGGTCAGGTCTTCACCGCTCGCTCGTAAAATTGGAACCGTAGCTTTAATAAGCTCTTTTTGATGTGGATTCATTTTGAATAATTTGATTAGGATTTAAAATTGAAATTCTAAGAAATAAAAGGCCTTAGAACTTATATTCGCAAATTTAATCCCACAGTATTGCTCCATTTTATGATTCAAATCATAATGGAAGAAGTTTTTTTGTTTCAGGTTTCAAGTTTCAGGTTGGGATAAAATTATTTTTTCACAAAATATATATTCTCATTTTATTCCGTAGAGACGCACAGCAGTGCGTCTACGTCTCGAATATCAAACATTGTGGTTACGTTGCGCAAGACGCACTGCTGTGCGTCTCTACGATATACGTTGT
>NZ_JBMDIY010000036.1:0-67165 GCF_057808895.1 Flavobacterium sp. FG68 | reverse complement strand
AGAGCTCCAGCCTTCCAAGCTGGTTGTCGCGAGTTCGAGCCTCGTCTTTCGCTCTAAAAAACCGAAATTTAATCGTTTCGGTTTTTTTATCAAACTTAAATAATTTTTGATTTTTGTTTTGTAAAAAGAATTAATTATTTATATTTGCACCCTGTTAATGCGAAAGTAGCTCAGTTGGTAGAGCTCCAGCCTTCCAAGCTGGTTGTCGCGAGTTCGAGCCTCGTCTTTCGCTCTTCAAAAGCCTCAAACATTGTTTGAGGCTTTTTTTTGTTTTTAAACCATATAAGTTATATAAGTTATTATAAGTTTTTTGCTAAGCCTTATTTAAATGAACTTATATAACTTATATGGTGGAAAAAACTATTTTAAATTGCTTAAATCGCTTTCTGGTTCTAGTTCTTCGGGAGTTTGGTTTTGTTTAAAAAGCCTTGCTTTTAAAGAACCTTTCAAAGTTATTTTATCTCCTTTTACTTCCAGCCAGCTTCCTTCTCTTAAACCTAAAACCGGAATGGCATTAAAAGCATGAAATTCTTTAATTCTGGTTTCGCGCGTTTCGCCCATATGCTGCGAATTTGTATCTGGATCTAAATAATGCGGATTCAAATTAAACGGAATTAATCCTAAAGTTTGAAAACTCGGCGGATAAATAATTGGCATATCATTCGTGGTCTGCATTGACAAGCCGCAAATATTACTTCCGGCACTTGTTCCTAAATAAGGAGTTCCGTTTTTAACTTTTTCGGCAAGCAATTGCATAATGTTGTTTTTATATAGCTGTGAAACAAGCAAAAAAGTGTTTCCGCCGCCCGTAAAAAAGCCTTCAGCATTTTGGATGGCTTTTTCAGGACTTTCAAATTCATGAATTCCCTGAAGTTTAATATTTATAGAAGCAAAAACTTCTGCTGCTTTTTTTGTGTATTCTTCGTGAGATATTCCGCCTGGGCGTGCGTACGGAATAAATAAAATAGTGGTACAGTTTTTAAAATGTAATTGTAACGCAGGTAGTAAATAATCTAAATAACTGCCGCCGTGCAGGGTAGATGTGCTGGCGATGATAATGCTTTTCATAATTCTAAACTCAAATTCTATTTGATAAAGATATTAAAAAAAGTCTGTCTAATATAATTGAGATATTGGAGTTTAATTAACATATTTTTACCAACTCATTAATACTAAATTTGGAAGACATTAGGATATTTTTACCTTTTTAATAATTCCCTAATATTTTCATTTTGACAAAGAATATTGTATTTTTTTTAATTGCCGTTATAAGTCAGAATTCCTGGTCTCAAAATCAGGAACGTACGATTATAAACGGAAAAATTACGGCAAATACAAATGATTTGGAAGGGGTTTATGTTGTCAATTCTCAAACAGAAGTTATGACGACTACAGATGCATCCGGAGCCTTTTCTATTTTGGCAAAACCAGATGATGTGCTTATTTTTTCTTCGATTCAGTTTAAAGAAAACAGGGTTTCTCTTTCGTGCGAAAATTTTACCGATTTGAATTTCACCGTAAGAATGAATTTAGTCGTGCATCAATTACAGGAAGTTATTGTAAAAAGATACGATAATATAAATGCTGTTTCTCTGGGAATTGTTCCGGCGGGACAGAAATCATATACCGAAGCTGAAAGAAAATTACGCACTGCTACAGCTTTAGATGCTGCAGCAAGTGCTACAGGAATGGTAGGCGGATCAATTTCTGCAGATCCTCTTTTTAACTTTTTTTCAGGCCGAACAGCAATGCTGAAAAAAGAAGTAGAAGTGGAGCAGAAAGAATTTTTCATGAGACTTTTAGAGAAAATGTTTACGCTGGAACATTTTGTGGATCGTTTAAAAATTCCGGCAGAATATGTAAAAGGTTTTGAATATTACGCTGTCGATAATAAACAGTTTACAAATATTTTGAACTCTAAAAATAAAACTTCAACCGAATTTTTGCTAGGCGAATTAGCAGTAAAGTATAAAGAAATAATTGCGAGTGAAGTTAAATAATACCCTACATATAATTTTAATTCTATTTTTTGTTCAAATTGGTTTTGGGCAAAATGCAGCTTCTAAAGAAATTTTAGGACAAATCTTCGAAAAAACTACTTCGGTTGACGGAGTAAATATTATTAATAACACGACACAAGTTTCGACTATTTCTGATGCCGATGGAAGATTTTCTATTGCAGTTAAAGAAGGCGATGTTTTGGTTTTTTCGGCAGTGAATCTAGAACCTTTAAAACGCCGAATTTCTGCTGAAGATTTAACTTTAAGCCTGCTCGTGATTAAAATGACGGCAAAAGAAATTGAATTGAAAGAAGTTAAGGTAAATGATAATTACGGAATTACGACTGAAAATTTAGGAATTGTTCCGCACGGTCAAAAAACATATACACCTGCAGAAAGAAAAGTCTATACCGCAACTTCAACTTCTATAGATAAAATCCTCAATAAAATTTCCGGACGTACCGCAATGTTAAAAAAAGAGGTAAATGTGGAAAAAAAAGAGATGCTTTTCAGAAAAATTGAGTATCTTTTTGATGAAAATTATTATACCGAAAGATTAAAAATTCCGGTAGATGATATCAAAGGATTTCAATTATATTGTGTGGATGATGCCGAATTTGCCGTATCTTTGAATACAAAGAATAAAACAATGAGTATGTTTTTAATAACAGAGTTAGCTCGAAAATATCTAATAATTCTTGAAAATGAAAAATAAACTAGGAGTATTCGTTGTTTGCTTATTTTGTCAAATAATGCTTGGGCAAAATGGCTCAAGAAAGTCGCTGCACGGTCAGGTTACAAACAAATCACTTGCCATAGAAAGTGGGTATGTTATGAATATTAATGCAAAATCCAGAACTTTTATTGGTCCGGGCGGATTGTTTGATATTTTGGCCCAGCCAAAAGACACTTTAGTTTTTACCGGTTTGGCTTTTCAGTCTAAAAAAATTGTTTTGACAGAGAAAGACTGTGCGCAAATACTTTTTTCTGTGCCTTTAGATTTGGTAAGTAATGAATTAAAAGAAGTGGTGGTTCGTAAAGATTTAAAAGTACAATCGTTAGATAAAAATTCGCAGAAATATGTTGATATGCAGTTTGAAGACGATAAACTGTCGACTGCAAAAAATACGGTAATGTATTCTGATCAAACGATTAAATACGGAATGGATTTCGTTAGAATTTTTAAAGATGTTAAAAAACTTCTTTCTAAAAATGATGTAAAAGAAGAAGAAATCACAGATATTGCCTTTGTAGAATATTCTAAAGCCAATTTTAAACCTGATTTTTTTACTAAAACTTTAGGTTTGAAAAAAGACGAAGTTGATTTGTTTTTGATGTTTTGTTCTAATGATCCAGAATCCAAAAGACATCTTAATGAAGATCAAAAATTTGAGTTGATCGATTTCTTAATCAACAAAAATGCTGAATTTAAAAAAGTGAATGCCTCTCAATAATGAAAAAAATATTGATTTATCCCTTAATCGGGATATTGTTTCTGTCGCTTTCTTCCTTTGCATTTCATAAATTTTATGTTGGTGTTTTTCAGGTTGAATATGCTGCTGAAAAAAAAATGATTCAAATTACATCCCGCATTTTTGTGGATGATTTGAATAATGCACTCGAGAAAAAGTACCATAAAAAAACTTTCGTAGGAACCGAAAAGGAAAGTCCCGCAGATCTTGATTTATTTAAAAAATATCTTGCTGAAAATTTTACTATTAAGATAAACGGACAATCAAAGCCAATTACTTTTTTGTCAAAAGAAGTAGAAAGCGGTGATGTTTTAATTTGTTATTCGCGAATAAAAGATATCGATAAATTTAAATCGATCGAAATTTCAAATACTCTACTTGTTGACTGGAGTTCTGAACAGCAGAATATTACACATATTTCAGTATTTGGTACTAAAAGAAGTGTCCTCTTTACGGAATCTTCAAGGAAAGAATTGTTAAAGTATTAATTAATCTGTTAAATTAATATTTTAATTGTTATTTTCACACCCTGACAAAAATTACCATTAGACTTTTATGAAAAAGCTTTCATTATTATTAATTTTTCCTGCAATGTTAGTTGCTCAGGAAAAAGCTGCGACACCTAAGCAGCAAGGCAGTTACGACACAAATAAATTCAGCCAGATGTACGATTTGCTGGCAACACCAAACATGTTTCGTACAGCTTCTGGAGCGCCGGGTCCTGCTTATTACCAACAGCAGGCAGATTATAAAATTGATATTGAATTAGATGATAAAAATTCAAAATTAACCGGTGCAGAAACAATCACATATTCTAACAATTCACCAGATACTTTAGAGTATTTATGGGTTCAGTTAGATCAAAATCAAGCGAGAGCAAATGGACAGACTTCTTTAGCTGAAGGAGAAAAAATCAATCAGGTTTTAGCTCTTGATGGTTTTTCATCTAAATATTTGAAAAAAGATTTAGAGCGCGGTTTTAATATCGAACAGGTAAAAGACGCAAAAGGAACTCCAATGTCTTATACAATCAACGAAACAATGATGCGTATCAATTTGGCTGCGCCTTTAAAACCGGGAGAAAAAATTTCATTTTCTATAAAATGGTGGTATAACATCAACAATTACAGAAAAGAAGGCGGACGTTCTGGTTATGAATTTTTCGAAAAAGATGGTAATAAATTATATGTAATTGCGCAATTCTATCCTAGAATGGCAGTTTACAACGATGTTGAAGGATGGCAGAATATGCAGTTCTGGGGAAGCGGAGAGTTTGCTCTTCCTTTCGGAAACTTTGATGTAAATATTACAGTTCCTGCAGATCACGTTATTGATGCAACAGGAGAATTAACAAACAGAAGTGAAGTTTTTACAGCAGAACAAGTTAAACGTTACGAACAGGCTCAAAAATCATTTGATAAACCTGTTGTTATTGTAACTCAGGCAGAAGCTGAAGCGGCTGAAAAAGGTTTTTCTGATAAGAAAAAAACCTGGAAATTCAGCGCTAAAAATGTGCGTGATTTCGGAATTGCTTCTTCAAGAAAATTCATTTACGATGCAATGGCTGTAAAAATTGGAAACAAAACTGTTATGGCAGAATCTGTTTATCCAAAAGAAGCAAACCCGCTTTGGGGAGAAACTTCAACACTTACAGTTGCACATACTTTAAAAAGTTATTCATCTCATACTTTTGATTATCCTTATCCTAAAGCGGTTTCTGTTTCGGCAGAAGATCAGGGAATGGAATATCCAATGATTTGCTGGAATTTTGGTCGTCCTGATGAAAACGGTGTTACGACTAAAGAGGTTAAAAACGGAATGATTGGTGTTATTATTCATGAAGTTGGACACACTTTTTTCCCAATGATCGTAAACTCTGACGAGCGTCAATGGACTTGGATGGATGAAGGTTTAAATTCATTTTTAGAATATTTAGCTGAACAGGAATTAGATCCAACTTTCCCTTCAAGACGCGGACCTGCAAAAAATATTGTTCCTTATATGAGCGGTGATCAGAAGTTTTTAGAGCCAATTATGTCTAACTCTGAAACGATTCACCAATTTGGAAACAACGCTTACGGAAAACCGGCTACAGGTCTTAATATTTTAAGAGAAGTAGTTATGGGAAGAGAATTGTTTGATTATGCGTTTAAAACATACGCAAACAGATGGAAATTTAAACACCCAACTCCAGAGGATTTCTTTAGAACAATGGAAGATGCATCTGCAGTAGATTTAGATTGGTTTTTTAGAGGCTGGTTTTATTCAACTGATTTTGTAGATATTGGAATTAAAGATGTAAAACAATATTATGTTTCTGAAACTCCAACTGCTGACATTAAAGATGTAAAAGTGAGAAAAGGCCGTTTTGGATTTGAAAAAGGCCCTTTTGTTTACTTAGTTTCGGGAGATAATCCAGAAGTTAGTGCTTCAAGCAAAAAAGCTTTGAAATTAGAAGATGTAAAACCATTGGCTGATTATGTAAATCAGACTTTTAGTGCAGAGGAAAAAGCAAGCATTAAATCGCCTAAATATTTTTATGAAGTTGAATTCAACAAACCGGGCGGAATGATTATGCCAATTCTTGTTGAAATTACTTATGAAGATGGTACAAAAGATAATTACCAATATCCAGCTCAAATCTGGAGAAAAAGTAATGATACAGCTAAAAAAGTTTATGCGACTACAAAACCTGTAAAAAGCATTCAGATAGATCCAAAATTACTTACAGCAGATATCGATGTAACAAATAATTCATGGCCAAAGGTTGAGCAAAAATCAAAATTTGACTAAGAACAAACGAAAAAGACTCTGAAAAGAGTCTTTTTTTTTAAGTAAATTTTAAAACTGTGCGCTTCAAAATTTAATATCTTTGTGGCACAACAAAAATAAAAGATATGTTTGGTATAGGAGGAGGAGAATTAGTTTTCATACTGTTTATAGTACTAATGCTTTTTGGTTCTGATAAGGTGCCGGAAATTGCCCGCACTATGGGTAAAGCAATGGCGCAGTTAAAAAATGCAACCAACGATATAAAAAGTGAAATTCAAAAAGGTGCAGAGGCCAATGGTCTTGACACGAAATCTTTGACTGATATTACAGGTAATATTAACGCACAAATTAATGATGCAAAATCTAATTTGTTAGGCGATACTACTAATTTATCCAGTAATCTGTTAGGTGAAACTGCCACAGAAATTGACAAAGTAAAAGAAGATATTGAATCACTTTCAGGACCTATAAAACGCCAAAGATAATATGCTTGAAAAAATAAAAGAATTAGATGTCAATTTATTGGTATATCTAAACGGTTTAGGTTCTGAAAAATATGATAAATTCTGGCTGATTATTACCGAACAGTTGAATTGGACACCATTCTTTTTGCTGTTGTTTTATCTTATTTATAGAAAAGTAGGGGGAAAGCAAACCTTGTATATATTACTTTTTGTCGCAATTTTAATCGCTTTTACAGATCAGACTTGTAATTTGTTTAAACATACTTTTCAGCGTTTGCGCCCTTGTAATGATCCTGATGTCAATACAATTATCAGAGTGGTTCAGGTTAGAAAATCTTTTAGCTTTTTCTCAGGACATGCTGCAAACACAATGGCCGTTGCAACCTTTTTATATTTGGTTTTAAAACGTCATTTCAAATATTTTGGTTTGTTATTCTTATGGCCTTTAATTTTTGCTTATAGCCGAATTTATTTGGGATTACATTATCCGGGTGATATTCTAACAGGGTATTTCTTTGGAGCTCTTTTCGGATTCTTAATCTTTTTAGCTTACAGAAGGTTGAAACCGCAATATTTTCCGGGATAATCTAAGGTTCTGAGTTTCTAAGTACTAAGCTTCTAAGTTTTCTCATATAAAATTTGGATAAATTGCCTCCAGCTTTAGCTGGAGATTCTATTGATAAAATTAAGAAGGCTTTAGCCAAAATACACTAGGTATTTGGCTAAAGCCTTTTTCTTTTTTAGGTTTTATTATCTCCAGCTAAAGCTAGAGACTATTGATTTATTTTATAGAACTCTGCTTACTGTCAACCCATCGCGGATTGGTAATAAAACCGTTTCCACTCTTGGATCATCTTTCAAAAGTTGATTATATTCTAAAAGTACTTTTGTGCTTACGTCATTTGGGTGAACTGGTTCAAGGATTTTTCCGCTCCACAAAACATTATCAGATAAAATAATGCCGCCTTTATTCATCTTTGGAACAATCATTTCCCAATAATTGAGGTAATTTTCCTTATCAGCATCAATAAATACCAAATCAAATTTTACATCTATAGTTGGGATAATATCTATGGCTTCGCCTAAATGCTGGAAAATTTGATTTCCCCAAGGTGAGGCATCAAAATACTTTCTTTGAAAATCAATCAATTCTTCTTTAATATCAATAGTATGCAATTGTCCGTTTTCCTGCATTCCTTCGCATAAACAAAGCGCAGCATAACCCGTATAAGTCCCAATTTCAAGAATATTTACCGGACGAATTAATTTAGAAAGCATACTTAAAACACGGCCTTGAAAATGACCGCTCAACATTCTTGGTAAAAGTATTTTTTGGTACGTTTCTTTATTAAGTTTGGCTAATAATTCTGGTTCGTTTTCAGAATGCTGCTCGATATAATCTTCTAATTCTTGTGATATAAAATGCATCTTGTAGTTGTTGTAATTGAATGCAAAAATACAAAAAATATCCGCTGACTATTTTGCATAAAAAAACCATTCGTTTAGGCGAATGGCTTTCTGTTTTTAGTTTTAATTTGAAAATTATTTTTTCAAAGCTTCATTTACATCTTTAGCTGTTTTCACAGTTCCGTCTTTTGCAGCTTTTGCAGCATTTTCAACTTTTTCAGCTCCTTTTTTCGTAGCGTCTTTTACATCAGTTGCTGTTTTCTTAGCTGCACTTTCAACATCAGATGCTGCTTTTTTAGCTCCATCTTTTACATCTTGTACAGCATTTTGAGTAGCATCTTTAGCTTTTGCAGCAGCCTCTTCTGTTTTGCTTACAGCGCTGTCTTTCACTTCTTCAATATCTGTTGTTAAGGAGTCAACTTTGTTTCCAAGAGTTAATTCTTCATCTGCAGGTTTAGGTTCTTTCTTCTCGCAAGATTGTAATCCCAAAGCTAATAATGCAACAACAGCTAAACTTAAAAAATGTTTTTTCATAATAAATTGTCTTTTTAGGTTATAAAATTTAAAAGGTTATAAAGTGGAATAATAAAAATACAAATTTTAAAATTATGGCGCGCTTTGTAAGATTACTTTTCTTTTGAGTGCAAGACAATTCTTGTGCCAAATTTTTGCAGTTTTGAAAAGTTGAAGAAATTTTTTTGCTGAAGCTTTTTTAAAAGTAAGCTTTAGTTTTTGTAAAGGCTGAAATTTATCACAATATCATCTTTTACTTTTATTAATCCGGCCATTTTTACGGGCGGTTCTAAGTCAATATCAGAAAATTTTAAATTTAGTGTTCCCTGAATTTTATCATCAGAATTATACAGAATAAAATCTTTGTATTTTAAAGTTTTATCGGTGATATAAAAGTTTAATCTGCATTTGTAATTTTTACCATTTGGTTTTACATCTGTAATGCAAACCGTACTATTTGGAAATTGTTTCACTTTTACGGTTCCTTGTAAATCTTTCGTCATTATTTTATTACCGCAGTCAAAGTTTGACATTTTGATTTCGGTATTAAAAGCTTCTTTTTTAGCTGAATTTATATAAACCGTATCTTTTATTGAAAAAGTATTTGAACAATTGTATTTGCCAACAGTAGATGCTCCTGTAATTTCTATTTTAATTTTATTTATTACTAAGGTTGTCTCTTCTGTTAAAAAAGTGGGTTTAGCACTTCCTGATAAAAAGAAAGCCGCTAAACCCATAATTAAAAAAATAAATTTTTTGTACATTTTATCAAAATGAAATTACTGCTTCGAACATAAGTCCTTTAAAGCTTCCGCCGAAAAGATCGTTTGGAGTTGCTCCGTTAAACTGAGCGAAGTTTTTATAATTTTGATCTACATATTCTAATTTTGCCAAAACGTTTCTGGTCATAAACCATCCTGCAGCAGCCTCAAACCTGTTTATTTGAATTGCTTTAGCATTTGCATTAGCTAATTTTCCGTCAACTAAATTGTATTTTCCACCCACATAAAATCTTTCATTTTCTCCGAAACGATAAACTAAATCACCAACATATTGATTTACTTTACGAGTGTCATCAGTTCCTTTGTAATCTCCTCCAGAAGTAAATTCTAACGTTCCAAAAAACTCAAGACCTCTATATTTGATAAATGGGTTTACCATATATGATGTTGCCCAGTTTCCGTATCCGGGATTAAACCTTCCAGTGTCTTTATTAGCCGTTGGATCAAAGTTGTTTGCAACAGTGCTAATAGGTGTTCCGGTAGCCGGATCGATAATATTGTAATCAGAATGACTCATTACGCCATAAAAACGGCTTCCTGCTCTATCAGAAGAATATAAATTTCCGCTAGAATTTGCTGTATGATAATAAGAACCTGTTAATCTAATTCTCAAATCGTCGTTGATTTGTTTATCCCAGCCTAATTTTGCAAGAATAGAAGGGCTTATGGTTGTATTATTATCTGGTTTTGCTGCTGTAGGATTTGCCGCTACAACTTCCTGAACATTTTGATTTAATTTAGAATTTGTTACTCCAATCATGCTTACAAAGCCTGATCTGTTATAATAAACTTCAGCTCCCATTTCTGTAATGAACGCATCCATTATATTATTCCCAACAAACGGATTCATAAACGCATTTCCGTTATCAGATCTTCTAAAATGTGCATCACCGTAGTTGTTTTCCATTTGACCAATTTTGATCGTTGTATACTGCATGAAATCAGCAAGGAAATCTTTTTTAATGAAATCAAGTTTGTCAATTTGCAAATAACCTCCTTTTACCCAAGTTTCGTTGTGGTGTCTGGAAGCCAGATATACATCTAAGTTTACACGTACACCATCATATAATTGAGCTCCAATCGTGAAATTTGCATTTGGTAAATTGAAATTATTCTCTAAATTATTTAATCTGTAACCTGGCGCCGTGGCTAAGTTTTTTTGATCGTTAAACGAGTTTAAAGCTTGAAATTGAAGTGCAAAAGCGGCTCCCATATCGACACTTAATCCTTTATAAGCAACAGTATCTTTTTTTACATCAAATTGATTAATACCTTTTTGGCTTCGTGGAATCTGGTTTTGAATGTGGCCAAAACTTACCTGAGCATTAACAGCAAACGTGCTGACTAATGTTATACATAGGATATAAATTTTTTTCATGGCGTTTATAAATTAAAGTTTAAATTGAATTTTATGGTTAAATCCTGTCCTGTTCTAATAGTTCCAAGCATGGCAGTTGGCGCTTTCATTCCAAACTCCGCAAAAGTGATTTTGTTAGACCCCTGCATATTTAAACCATCTTTTGTAACAGTTGTTTTTACAGTCGTTTTATAAACTTTACTGACTCCTGCTATGGTGTAAGTTCCTGTCAATTCCCAAGTGGTTTCATTTACTTTTTCGGCAGATTTTAAAACATATTTGATGTTTTTGTTTTTATCTGTTTTTAAAGCTTCGTAAGCCACTTTATCCATGCTTTTTTTCTCGCTTTTCACACTTTCTGCCAATAGAGTAACCGATAGGGATTCTATTTCAGTTAGCTTTGAATTAGCTATTGAAAAGTTGGCTGTTCCGGTTCCAGAAGCTGATTTCATTTCCCAATCGTGCAGCGTTGAAGTTCCTGCAACTGAAAAGGAAGCTTTGTCATCTAAAGAATATGATTTTTGTGCTGTAGCAATTGAAGTAATTCCGAAAAGGGCAATTACAAATGCGAATAATTTTATTTTATTGGTTTTCATTTTTTGTCATGTTTTTATTGTGAAAAATAAGTTAACAAATCGTCCGATTTCTTTTAGTACTAAGAATGCTGTTTTAACTTGTATCAAAGATCTGCCTATATTTCACGGAGATACATGATAAAAATCATTGTTAAAATTTTATTAAAATGGTATTTAAAAACTACAACGTTTTCATTTTTTTGCAAAGCATATTTATAACCCAAAAATGTGATTCAGGATTTTATCAAACACTAATTTTTTAAAAATGTAATTGTGGTTTACAGATCAGAAATCTGATTTATCTGGCTTAACATGATATTGAAAATCACAGTTAAATCTTTACCTGTTTTAACAACACCAAGAGCCGCTTTTGGAGGCGTCATTTCAAAATCTCCAAAAGTAACTTGGTTAGAACCCTGTAGAATAAAAGTTTCATTATCAGCCGTTATTTTTACCTGAGTTTTGTATTCTTTGCTTACACCGGCAATAGTATAAGTCCCGGTTAGAATCCAGGTTGATTCATTTATTTTTTCAGCAGATTTTAAAGCGTATTCAATAGTTTTATGTGTTTCAGTATCTAAGGCTTCATAAGCAACCTGATCCATACTTGATTTGCTGCTTTTTAAACTTTCTGCTAATAAGGTAATTGTAAGGCTGTTTATCGCTGTAAGTTTAGAATCTTTTACCGTTAAGTTGGCGATACCAGTTCCTTCTGTAGATCTCATGGTCCAATCGTGAACTGTAGAAGTTCCCGCAACTTCAAAAGTTGATTTAGTATCTACAACCGTATAAGTTCTTTGCGCGTTTAGCTGTATTGATATTGTTGTGAAAATTGCTGTTAATAGGATTGATTTAATTGTTTTCATCTTGATAGGTATTTGTTAATTTTAATCAGGAGAGTTCTGTAAGTGGTTGTGAACTGACCTTATTTCTTAGATCAAAATTATCAAGCAGACAGTCGAAATTAAATGATAAAAATCATAGCCAAACTTTAATTAAATCATTATAGTAAGGGTTTAAGAGCTAAATTGAGTTGGGATTTTGCATAAAATTCAAGAAAGTATAAACGAAGAATGCATCTAAAAATCGAAAAAAAGGACAAAAGTGATTAACTTTGCAGCATGCAAATCGAGAAAAAAGACATAAGAGCCTTATCAAAAGATCAGTTACGAGATTTTTTTGTCGCAAATAATGACAAAGCTTTCCGTGGAAATCAAGTGTATGAATGGCTTTGGAGCAAAGGAGCACACAGTTTTGAGGATATGACGAATGTTGCCAAAACAACACGTTCTATGCTCGAAGAAAATTTTGTTATCAATCATATTAAGGTTGATACCATGCAGAGAAGCAGCGACGGAACAGTAAAAAATGCGGTCCGCCTGCACGACGGATTAGTAGTAGAATCTGTTTTAATTCCAACAGAAACCAGAACAACAGCTTGTGTTTCAAGTCAGGTTGGGTGTAGTTTAGATTGTAATTTCTGTGCAACTGCACGTTTAAAAAGAATGCGAAACCTGGAGCCAGGAGAAATCTACGATCAGATTTTAGCAATTGATAAAGAAAGCCGTTTGTATCACAATCATCCGCTTTCGAATATTGTTTTTATGGGAATGGGCGAACCTTTAATGAATTATAATAATGTCATTAAGGCGATCGATATGGTTACATCTCCGGAAGGATTAGGAATGTCTCCAAAGCGTATTATGCTTTCGACATCAGGAATTCCGAAGATGATCAAGAAAATGGCCGATGACGATGTAAAGTTCAAACTGGCAGTTTCACTTCATTCGGCAATTGATGAAATTCGCGCTAAGATTATGCCTTTCAGCAAAAACTTTCCTTTGAAAGATTTACGAGAAGCATTAGAATATTGGTACAGAAAAACCAAAAGCAAAATTTCATACGAATATGTAGTTTGGAAAGGAATCAACGATGATAAAGCTTCGGTTGATGCCTTGGTAAAATTCTGTAAATATGTGCCATGTAAAGTCAATTTAATTGAATATAATCCAATTGACGACGGAGAATTTCAACAAGCTTCAGAAGAATCTATTTTGGCGTATATAAAAGCATTAGAAAATATTGGAGTTGTTGTAAAAGTACGTCGCAGCCGTGGAAAAGATATTGATGCTGCCTGTGGACAATTAGCAAATAAAGAAGCGGATGCCGTATAGTCCCTACGGGACAAAAGCGATATCGCGTAAATGTTGCCTACCGATATATAATCTCTCCGAGATATACTCCGTTAAGAGTTGCAAATAGGTAGCTAGTCCCTACGGGACAAAAGCAATATCGGGCAATGTTTTGTCTGCCGATATTTAATCTCTCCGAGATATTCCAATAGAGTTGGTAAAGATATACTCCGTTAGGAGTTACAGATCGGTAGAAAAATTATGATTAAAATGTAGAGAATGTCCCGTAGGGACTACATGTAAATGTAAAGTTTATGATGTTAAAAAAAGCATTAAAAACGAGGGTGAATCTTGTTTTTAATGCTTTTTTTGTGGGCAAAAAGGGATCTTATTTTTTCAAATCAATTTCTTCTGTTACGCCGTCTTTTGTTACAGAAGCCAGAGTATCGCAATCTCCATTGCCATAATCAATGGTAGCCAAAGCTCCATTTTTAGTAATTTCAACAACTCCTTTTACAGCAAATGGTTTTCTGCATGAAGCTTTAAATTCCAGAGGAGTCGTAATTTCTGCAGCGTAAGTATCTCCGTTTGGTAAAGTTGTGGTACCGCTTCCGGTCACGACAAAAACATTATCTTCCCAATTGAACCAAGTGTTATAACCCGCGGTCATTTCTTTTACTAAAGAACCTTTTCTGATATAAACCTTTCCGTCATCAAAAGTAATAGTCAAATCAATTGCCGCGGTCAAAACCGGATGCGCTTCTGCCATTAAATCAGTTGATTTTACAGTTCTAATAATGCTTTTGCTTCCCTGAAGTAGTTTACCATTATGATAAAATCCTTCAAACGTATAACTGATCGTTTGTGTAGAAGCAGAAAAATCATTAGAAAACGAAACCACCATTTTTCCTTTTACCGTATTTCCGTTATCAAGCGTACAGCCGTCAACGCCAAAGTCTATTGTTTTTGTAAAAGTATTATTCGTTAAAACTGTTGTAATAACAGCACATTCAGGTAAAAAGTGTTTTATGTTTCCAGAAGGTTTGCTGTTAATGTTTACCTGAGAGATAAACTGATCTTCAGCAATATTCGTAACATCTTCAATAGAGGCGTCTATTTTAGAATTTGCAATTATCTCGTCGTTAGTAATAGCCTTGCTAGTTCCGTCATTTGTGTTTTCATCAGAATTACAACTTGTAAATAATGATAAAGCGATACAGGTTCCAATTAATAAAAATTTTGTTTTCATAATAAATAGTTTTTTTGGTTTTACTTTTCAATGAATTCAAATTAGTTATTAGATTGAGGTGTTTTTGGATTGCTTTTTTTAAATTAGTGCATATTTATAGATATACTAACATAAAATAGACAACGTTTTTTTATTTAAAATAGTATATTTGAAATCGAAATGAATATTACTTCACAAATAAAACAGCCTATTATTACCGAGATGGAACTTTTTGAAAAAAAGTTTCACGAATCGATGACTTCAAAGGTTGCGTTACTAAACAGAATCACCTATTATATTGTAAACCGAAAAGGAAAACAAATGCGTCCGATGTTTGTTTTTCTGACTGCAAAAATGGTTTCCGGCGGAATCGTAAACGAAAGAACCTATCGAGGCGCTTCGGTTATTGAATTAATTCATACGGCAACTTTGGTTCATGATGATGTGGTGGACGACAGTAATCGCCGCCGCGGATTTTTCTCTATAAATGCACTTTGGAAAAATAAAATAGCCGTTTTAGTTGGAGATTATTTACTTTCAAAAGGATTACTGCTTTCTATCGATAACGGAGATTTTGATTTACTTCGAATCATTTCTGTAGCCGTTCGCGAAATGAGCGAAGGTGAATTACTTCAAATAGAAAAAGCCCGCAGACTCGATATCACCGAAGATGTTTATTACGAAATTATCCGAAAAAAGACTGCAACACTTATTGCGGCTTGTTGTGCACTTGGTGCAAAATCGGTAATTGAAGATGATATTCAGGTGGAGAATATGCGAAAGTTTGGAGAGCTTATTGGAATGGCATTTCAAATTAAAGACGACTTATTCGATTACAGTGAAGAAGCCATCGGAAAACCAACCGGAATCGATATTAAAGAGCAAAAAATGACTTTGCCTTTAATTCATGTTTTAAATACTTGTACTCCGCAAGAAAAAAAGTGGTTGATAAACTCCATCAAGAACCACAACAAAGACAAAAAACGCGTAAAAGAAGTTATTGCCTTTGTAAAAGATAATAATGGTTTGGCTTACGCCGAAAACAAAATGGTACAATTTCAGCAGGAAGCACTTTCCCTTTTAGACAATTACCCGGATTCTGAATTCAAAGCGGCACTTACCTTAATGGTAAATTACGTTATTGAGAGAAAGAAATAGTTTCTTTAATTAGATAATCAGAAAATTTATCAATTAGATAATTGGTTTACTTTGTTGTAAATCAGTTGTGTATTTCTGCGTGTTTGGAATTTGGAATTTAAAAATTGATTTTTTTTTACCTCCCATGCAACCATTTCAAATCCACATGCGTCTATGCTAATAGAAGTCTGTTTCTAAAACCAAAAACCGAAAAGCTTATTAATGAAAATTATTCATTTACATCAAGAAGAAACTAAAATCATAAAACTTGCTGTCGAAAATAATCGACAAGCACAGCAGCAGATTTACAGTAAGTTTTCTTCGAAAATGTTAAGTGTCTGCCGACAATATATAAAAGATATTCAACTGGCAGAAGATGTAATGATAACAGCTTTCATGAAAGTATTTACGAATCTAAAAAACTTTGAACATAAAGGAAGTTTTGAAGGTTGGATTCGCCGAATTATGGTTAACGAATGTATTTCTTATTTAAGAGTTCAGAAAAAAGTAAAATTTGCCGAAGATGAATTTTTTGTCGAAGAAAGTTTCAACGAAATCGACAGTCAGTTTACAGTTGATCAAATTCAGTTTTTAATTGATGCTCTGCCGGATGGTTATAAAATGATTTTCAATTTATATGCCATCGAAGGATATAAACATAATGAAATTGCCAAGATGTTAGGAATTAATGAAGGAACATCGAAATCGCAATTATCGCACGCCAGGAAAATGCTGCAAACACAAATTACTATTCTAAAAAAACAAGATAATGGAACCGAATAATTTTGAAAAGGATTTCCGTGAAAAACTAAATCAACGCAAAATTGAGCCAAGCGAAAAAGCCTGGGACCGATTAGATGCGATGTTGAGTGTTGCAGAAGAAACTAAAAAACCAAAGAAATATAGAAAATGGTTGTATATCGCTGCCAGTATTGTTGGGTTTTTGCTGGTTGGGACTTTCTTTTTCAATCAAAAGAAAGACACAATTGAAACACCTAAAACTGTTGTAATCGAAGAAAATACTAAAAAAGATTCTGCGATTAAACCAATTATAAACAAAGTTGAATCCGTTCAAACTGAAACTGTAATTGCCGAAAAATCTCCAACAGAAACTCTAACACAAAAAGCAAATAAACAAGAAAATAACTTTAATCAAACACCAAATAAAACCATTAAAAATGAATCAAATCAAATAGCGGAGTCTTCAGTCATCATCAAAGACAATCAAGAAAAACAATCAAATACAAACTCGGTCGTAGTTACCGAAAATCCTAAAAAAGAGAATACAGATCAATTACTAGAAACGGCAGAAAAAACCGTTTTAGCTCAAAGTTCAGTAAAAAAATCAAAAGTAAAAATCAATGCTTCTGATTTACTGAATCAGGTCGATGGCGAATTAGAACTTTCGTTTAGAGAAAAAGTAATTACAAAAGTCAATAAAAACTACCAAACAGTAAAAGTGGCTTTAGCAAATAGAAATCAACAGGAGAAAGAATAAAGAGTATAGAATAAAGAGCATAGAATAAAGAATAAAGAAGCAAGAATAAAGAAGCAAGAATAAAGATTTTCAGTTCCGGAGGAACGATTCATATTGTAGCGTCGGGTTTCAACCCGATGGAGAATAAAAATCAAATCATTAACAATCAACAATTAATAATCATCATCAATCAATCATGAAAAATTTTACCATTTACCTCGTAATCCTCGTTTTCTTATTCGTAAGCAAAGTTCTGGGACAAGAAACCTTTGAATCAAGAGCAAAGCAAATTGCCAATAAAATTGAAAAGATTACCAAAGAAGAAAAAGAAACTTTAAAACAAGAAATTGAAGCAGTAAATGTTCAATTATCAGAAGGAAAAATTACGCAAGAGCAAGCTGATAAGCGCAAAAGAGAATTAGCAGAAGCCCGTGCCGTAATTATAGAAGAAAAAGTGACTTTGGCACAAAACGAACTAAACGATTTGGTTCAGCAAAAAGTCGATGGAAAAATCAAAGAAGATTCTTCTAAAGTCTACATGATTCGATGGAAGTCTAACAGACATGACAAAGATTCTATTCACGGTGAAAAAAGAACAACATCACAGTTTGTATTTGCAATGGGTTTAAACAACACCATGGTCGACGGAAAGCTACAGGATTCAAATTATCGTTTTATGGGTTCACATTTTTACGAATGGGGTTTTACGTATAACTCAAGATTAATGAAAAATGATAATCTGCTTCATGCAAAATACGGACTTTCGTTAATGTATAATAATATTCGTCCAACAGATAACAGAAGCTTTGTGGTAGACGGAGATCAAACCAATTTGGTAGAAAATCCGGTTCATTTAACAGAATCTCGTTTTAGAAACGTGTATTTAGTGGCTCCGGTTCACTTAGAATTTGATTTTACAAAAGCAGGTGAAAACAACGGAAAAAAATATTTCAAAACCCACAAAAGTTTCCGTTTTGGAGTAGGAGGTTACGCCGGAATCAACGTAAAATCAAAACAAATTTTAAAATTTGAAGAAGACGATTTGAAGTATAAAACAACAATTAAAGGCGATTATAATGTAAATAATTTTATTTATGGTTTGAGTTCTTACATTGGTTACAGAGAATTGAGTTTGTATTTTAAATATGATTTAAATCCCATATTTCAGGATAATTTAACCAAAGAAAATAATGTTTCTTTAGGATTGCGTCTTGATTTGAATTGAGAATAAAGTTTGAGTTTAGTTAGTAGAAAAAGTGCTTCGAAGAGGCACTTTTTTTATTTTAAATTCTAAAAATTCAAGATTGATTTATGTACTTTTACAAGCTATAATTTTTAAAAAATAAATTACGTTTTGATTTCACAAAGTACAATAGATTCTGTTTTTGAAACTGCTCGCGTTGAGGAGGTTATTGGTGATTTTGTCAATTTAAAGCGAGCAGGAAGTAACTATAAAGGTTTGAGTCCGTTTTCAGACGAGCGCTCGCCTTCGTTTATGGTTTCGCCTGCAAAAGGAATCTGGAAAGATTTTAGTTCCGGAAAAGGCGGAAATTCAGTTGCTTTTTTGATGGAACACTCGCATTTTACCTATCCTGAAGCCATTCGGTATTTAGCCAAAAAATATAATATTGAAATCGAAGAAACCGAACAAACAGATGCTGAAAAGGCAATGACGGATGTTCGTGAAAGTATGTATCTGGTTTCAGAATTTGCTGCAAAGTATTTTGAAGATGTTATGGTTAATACCGAAGAAGGAAAAGCCATTGGTTTATCTTATTTTAAAGAAAGAGGATTTACTGCCGAAACAATCAAAAAATTTAATTTAGGATATTCACCGGAAACCTGGGATGCATTGACTAAAGAAGCACTAGGAAAAGGCTATAAATTAGAATTTCTGGAAAGTACAGGTTTGACAATTGCCAGAGAAGACCGTCCTTTTGACCGTTTTAAAGGTCGTGTAATGTTCCCGATTCACAGTATGTCGGGGCGTGTTTTAGGTTTTGGAGGACGTATTTTAACCAACGATAAAAAAGCAGCAAAATACCTGAATTCGCCCGAAAGTGATATTTACCATAAAAGTAAAGTCCTATACGGAATTTATCAGGCAAAGCAGTCAATTGCAAAACTAAATAATTGTTATTTGGTAGAAGGTTATACGGATGTTATTCAGTTTAATCAAGCAGGAATTGAAAATGTTGTAGCTTCTTCAGGAACAGCTTTAACGCCAGATCAAATCCGATTAGTGAATCGTTTGACGAAAAATATTACGGTACTTTTTGACGGCGATGCTGCCGGATTACGAGCTTCTATTCGAGGAATCGATTTGATTTTGGAAGAAGGCATGAATGTCAGGGTTTGTACTTTTCCTGATGGAGATGATCCTGATAGTTTTGCCCGCAAAAACTCCCACGACGCTTTAGTTGCTTATTTAGAAGAAAACAGTAAAGATTTTATACAGTTTAAAGCTTCCATCCTGATGAATGAAGCGAAAAACGACCCAATCAAAAAAGCAGACTTGATTCGTGATATGGTCACTAGTATTTCTAAAATACCAGACCGTATTCAGCGTGAAGTATACATTCAGGAATGTGCCCGAATCATGGATATCTCGGAGCAGGTTTTGGTAAGTACGCTGGCGCAGTTAATTCAAAAAGATCTTGCAGACGCTAATAAAAAACAAAAGCAGGAACAAAAACCTTTTGATGTTGTTAGAAATCAGCCTTCAAAAAATGCCAATTATTCTGGAGGAGATCCAGAAGATCCAAGAAACGGACCGCCGGATGATTATCCGGGCGATTTTGGGTATCCGGCAGAACAGGAGAAAGTAGATATTTTATACGGTTTTGAAAGAAAAATTATTGAAATATTATTGCTTTACGGAAGTGTAGAAGAAGATTTTGAAGATGTTTTCCTGAAAGCAGATGAAGAAGGAAATGTTAAAGAAATTAGTGAAAAAAGAAGGTATAGAGTTTACGAAAAAGTTTATTTGAGTCTTCAGGAAGATGAGGTAGAACTTTCAAACACATTATTTCAAAATATTTACACTAATATTATTGAATTCTATAATCAAAATGAGGCTTTTAGTCTTGATAAATATTTGATGCACTTACAACCTGATTTTGCGCAGGAAGTGACCAATATTTTAATGGAAGATGAAAAAGTAAACATTCACAATTGGGAAGGACAGAATATTTTTCCGAAACATAAAAACGAAACCATCGAACAAAACGTTTCAGAAACTATATTTTCTATGAGATGGTTTTTGGTTTCAAAACTTATTCATGAATTAAAAAATTCACTTATTTCTGATCCGCAGGAAGATAATTCAGAATTGTTGATGATGGTAGTAGATTATTCTAAATTATTGAATAATTTTTCTAAAAAGCTGGGAAGGGTAGTAGTTCCATACCATGGTGGATAAAAATCAAAAAGCTCTATAGTGATAAACAATATAGAGCTTTTTTTATGGTCGATGATTCTGGCCTAAGCGAATCAGGATACCATCAAATTAAATAATTTCTAAAGTCTTAGCCTTGTTTACTAAGTCTACTAAATTAGTAACGTTTAATTTAGTTAATAATCTTAGTTTGTAAGTACTGATCGTTTTCTCGTTCAGATTTAAGATTTTAGAAATCTCATTGTTTTTCTTACCATCACTTAAATAACGTAAAACCTCGATTTCACGGTTAGAAAGTTTTCTGTACAAACGTTCGCTCTTGCTTTGTTTAGCAATAAGGGCCATGTTTTTGCGAACTGTTTCGTTGATGATAATTTTTCCTTCATGTACTTTAATAATAGAAAGACCTAAAGTTTCAAGTTTTTCTGTTTTGTGTACATACCCGGATACTCCTGCTTTAATAGCATTTGGAGCATACATTTGCTCAGCTAGGTCACTGAAAATTACAATTTTTGTCTTCGGGAAATTTTTCAAGATTGATTTAACTTCGAAGATACTTGAAAGTCCTTCTAATTCTAGATCTAAGATTAGGATGTCGATTTCCTTCGTTTGAAGAATATCTCTAACCATTGAAAAATTGCCTACGTTGGCAACAATTGAAATTTGATCGTGGTCTTTGAAATAAGACTTAACGCCAAAGTGAGTCACAGGATGATTGTCTGCAAGACATACTTTAATCATAATTTTACCTTTTTAGAATTGTTATCATGTTTTTGGAATTGTAAAATTAATAAATAAATTCTGTAATTAATTGTTGACAAATGTTAAAAATTTTATTTTAACGTTTTTGGGATCAAACAAACTGGTATTGCATCCATTTTATGCTTGTTGCTGGTGTTTAATCTTTTATAAATTTCAAAGACAGATTTTTCTCTCCCATTGAAGTCATCTGCCGATTTTCCTGACTCCGCGGCGATCATCGCCCATTCCAGTTCATCATAACTTGCTCCTAATTGATCTTCATCTGTTCTGTTATCTCCAAAAAGTCCATCAGTTGGAGCAGCTGTTAAAATTGAATTTGGAATAGTTAAAAATTCACCTAAAGCATAAACATCTGACTTCATTAAGTCAGCAATTGGGCTTAGGTCAACACCACCGTCACCATACTTTGTGTAGAATCCTACACCAAAATCTTCTACCTTATTCCCTGTTCCGGCCACTAAAAGCCCGTGAATACCAGCTAAATAGTATAAAGAAGTCATTCTTAAACGCGCTCTTGTGTTGGCTAATGATAAATTAACTTTTGTTGAATCTTTTGAAGTTGGTACAGACGCCTTAAACGCCTCAAAAGTGTCAGTTAAATCTGTTTTTACACTCGAAACGTTTGGAAAACGTTTTTTTAACTGATCAATATGTTCTCTTCCTCTTGATACCTGACTTTCAGCCTGATGAATCGGCATTTCTACG
This sequence comes from Flavobacterium sp. FG68, assembly GCF_057808895.1. Lineage (NCBI taxonomy): Bacteria > Pseudomonadati > Bacteroidota > Flavobacteriia > Flavobacteriales > Flavobacteriaceae > Flavobacterium > Flavobacterium sp. FG68. Next base: position 44,985 of record NZ_JBMDIY010000036.1, on the reverse strand, counting down.
CATAAAACTTGCAAACCGGTCTGCGCACATAGCGTAGAGGTCACTGCAGAGTCAACTCCGCCTGAGATTCCGATTACAAATCCGTTGACTTTTGCATTAGCAGCATAATTTTTTAACCATTCAACAATATGGGTATTTACTTTTTCTGTTTGAATTGTGCTTTTTTTAGCCATAATAGTTCAAGTTTTAAGATGGAGGGATGTATATTTGCAGAATTATTTTTTAAGTAGAAAAGTACTTAAAATCCAGCAACACAAATCTAAATAAAATAAAATGAAAATTTATCGCTTTGTAGTGGTTCTGTGCTTGTTTTTTTTGTCTTGTGACCAAAAAACAAAGGTTGAAAAAGAGGTCGAAGAAATTCCGGTAGATATAAAAGTAGAACGTTTTGATAAAGCGTTTTTTGAAACTAAACCAGAGGATCTTGCCAAACTAAAAAAACAATATCCATACTTTTTTCCCGGGAACGATGATAACGTCTGGCTTCAAAAAATGAAAGAGCCAATTTGGAGAGAAGTTTACGAAGAGGTACAAAAAAAATACAGCAATTTTGAACCTGTCCGCGAAGAATTCAATGAGCTTTTTAAACATGTAAAATATTATTTCCCTAAAACCAAAACGCCAAAAGTTGTTACTGTAATAGGTGAAATGGATTATAATGCAAAAGCAATTTATGCAGACAGCTTAGTTGTGGTTGCTTTAGAACTTTATTTAGGTAAGGATCATAAATTTTATGAGTTTCCGGCCTATTTAAAATACAATTTTGAAGAAAAGCAAATTATGCCCGATGTAGTTTCGAGTTTTACCTACCGAAACATTCCGGCTTATCCTGATAAAAATTTAGTTTCTCAAATGATTTTTGAAGGGAAACAATTGTATGCAAAAGATTTGCTTCTGCCTAATTATACAGATGCAGAAAAAATGGGTTACACAGCCGAACAAATAAAATGGTGTGAAGAAAATGAAAGCTATATGTGGCGTTATTTTCTTGAAAGCGAAATGTTGTACAGTTTAGATCCTAAATTAACAACACGATTTATAGCACCGGCTCCATTTTCTAAATTCTATTTAGAAATTGACAATGATTCTCCGGGAAGAGTCGGAGCGTGGATAGGCTGGCAGATTGTTCGTTCCTATATGAAAAACAACAATGTGTCGCTATCAGAATTATTAAAAGTGAATGCAAAAGAAATTTTCGAAAAGTCAAAATATAAACCTAAGAAATAATGTCAAATACAATACAATCAGAAATTAAATTCAACGTCGAGTTAGACGAAAACCGTGTTCCGGAAAAATTAACCTGGAGCGCACAAGACGGCGGTGTTCAAGCCGAAGAAGCAAAAGCAATAATGTTGTCAATTTGGGACAGTAAAGCAAAAGAAACAATGCGTATTGACCTATGGACAAAAGATATGCCGGTAGATGAAATGAAAATTTTCTTTCACCAGACTTTAGTAGCAATGGCAGATACTTTTAAACGCGCCACAGACGACGAAAAAATGTCAGATACAATGAAAGATTTCTGTGATTACTTTGCAGAGAAACTGGAATTGACAAAGTAGTTTTAAATTCCAATAAAAAAATCCCAAATCCCAAATTCCAATTTTACAGGTTAGAGTTTGGGATTTTTTATATTTTAAAATTTAATCTTTTTATTGGGATTTGGAATTTAAAAAATTGGAATTTAATTTTTTAAATCGAATCTAAAAATCCACTATTGCTTTTAAAGACCTCCTGATTTACTTCATCTATATAAGTCAAAAGTTCTTCTTTCCCAATAGATTCTGTAGATGAGGTAACGAAATAATGCGGCATTTCGGCCCAATTGTTAGCATACATTTGTTTTTTGTAAGCCGCAATATGTGAATCAATTTTTACTTTACTGATTTTATCGGCTTTGGTGAAAATAATGCAAAACGGAATTTCGCTTTCTCCCATGTAAGACATAAATTCAATGTCAATTTTTTGAGCTTCATGACGAATATCAATCAAAACAAATGCACAGACTAACTGCTCTCTGTTTTCAAAATAATCCGTAATAAACTGCTGGAAAATTGATTTTGTTTTTTTTGAAACTTTAGCATAACCATAACCCGGTAAATCGACTAAAAACCAATTGTTATTGATTTTAAAGTGATTTATCAGCTGTGTTTTTCCTGGTCGTCCAGATGTCTTTGCTAAATTTTTATGATTGGTAATCATGTTAATCAAAGATGATTTACCAACGTTTGATCTGCCTATAAATGCATATTCCGGCAGAAAATCTTTCGGGCATTTTGATGCATCAGAATTACTGATGATAAATTCGGCGGTATTAATTTTCATATTCTTGTTTTTTAAAACCTCCTTAAAATCGAAAGTTAGAGGCTATAATTTCTGCTCAGTAAGCCATTTTTCAAGAATTTCATTAAATTCCTGAGGATGTTCCATCATAGCTGCGTGTCCACATTTGTCAATCCAATATAAAGTTGAATTTGGCAATAATTTATCAAATTCTTCGGCAACATTTGGCGGCGTTACAGAGTCATTTTTACCCCAAATAATACAGGTTTCAACTGTCATTTTTGGTAAATCTTTAGCCATATTATGACGAATAGCGCTCTTTGCAATCGTTAAAGTTTTAATCAGTTTGATACGATCGTTAGCCGTTGCATATACTTCATCAATAAGTTCAGGAGTAGCAATTTTTGGGTCATAAAATACATCTTCAGCTTTCTTCTTGATGTATTCATAATCACCTCTTCTAGGATAACTGTCTCCCATTGCACTTTCGTAAAGTCCAGAACTTCCGGTAATTACAAGTCCGGCTACTTTTTCAGGATATAATTTTGTGTGGTAGAGTGCAATATGACCTCCCAATGAATTTCCTAATAAAATAACCTTGTCAAAACCTTTAAAAGTGATGAAATCCTTAACGTATTTAGCAAAGCTTTTTACATTCGTTTTTAAAATGCTTTGTGTGTATATTGGCAAATCAGGGATAACAACTTTGTATCCTTTTGTTGGGAAATATTCTGCTACACCATCAAAGTTACTAAGGCCTCCCATTAACCCGTGTAAAATTACAATAGGGGTTCCTTCGCCAGCTTCAAAATAGCTGTATTTGCCTTCTTTTTTGTAGTTTTTGTCCATCTAGTTTAATGCCAATTTCAATTTCGACAAATATAGGGTTTAATAAATAAAAATGAATTTTTGCTGCCATTTTTTAACTACATAATTTTAGTCGAATATATAAGTGTTTAAAAATCAGCTTTTAGACTGTGTTTCGTGATATTACGGAATTGTTAAAATCATTGCATTATAATTACTTTTTTAAGAGAAAGACTATTTATTTTTTTTAATTGTTAAAAGATTCAATTCTTAAACTGATTAATATCTAAAGTGTTGATTTGATAATAATTAAGTGAAGTGGTAGAAATGTGGTTAAACTTATTAACAAAGTGGTATTTAGTGGTAATATGTGGTAATTTTTTTTATATTTTTGCTGTATAACATGTTAAGTGGATTTTCTTGAACACAATTGTAGGAACATATGAGTGTAAAGTCGATGCTAAAGGGAGGTTAATGATACCTGCACCTTTAAAAAAGCAATTGGCTTCTTCTCTTCAGGACGGTTTTGTCTTGAAGCGCTCTGTTTTTCAGCAATGTTTGGAGTTGTATCCAATGGATGAGTGGAATTTGATGATGGCGAAAATTAACAAGTTGAATCGTTTCGTGAAAAAGAACAATGATTTCATTCGCAGATTTACTGCCGGTGTAAAAGTGGTAGAGATTGATGCATTAGGAAGATTGTTAGTCCCAAAAGATTTGGTGACTTTTTCTGGTATTGCTAAAGATGTTGTTTTTTCATCTGCGGTTAATATTGTGGAGATTTGGGATAAAGATTTATACGAAAAATCAATAAGCGGCGAAGATATGGATTTTGCAGATTTAGCCGAAGAAGTAATGGGAAATATTAATGACGACGACAATGGAATATCATAATCCGGTTTTACTTCATCCAACAGTTGATGGTTTAAATATTAAGCCAGACGGCATTTACGTAGATGTAACGTTTGGGGGCGGAGGTCACTCAAAAGAAATTTTGAGACGTTTAGGGCCAAACGGAAAGCTATTCGCCTTTGATCAGGATGAAGATGCTTTAGCAAATGCCCTGCCGGACGAAAGATTTACTTTAATTAATGAGAATTTCAGATTTATAAAAAGATTTCTTCGTTTTCATGGTGTTAAAAGTGTAGATGGAATTTTAGCAGATTTAGGAGTTTCATCACATCAGTTTGATGTTCCGGAAAGAGGTTTTTCAACCCGATTTGATGCCGAACTGGATATGCGGATGAGTCAGAAAAATGATTTAAATGCTTACCGAGTGGTTAACGAATATGAAGAACAGGATTTACGTCGTGTTTTTTTTGATTATGGGGAGTTGAAAAACGCACCGGTTTTAGCAAGAACTATTGTAGAAGCAAGAAGAGATTATCCAATCAAAACGACAGACGAATTAAAAGATGTTTTGAAGAAATTTTTACCTGAGAAAGTTCGAAACAAAATATTGGCTCAGATTTATCAGGCTATTCGAATTGAAGTAAATCAGGAAATGGACGTTCTAAAAGAATTTATTGAGCAATCGTTAGAGATTTTGAATCCGGGTGGGAGACTTTCAGTAATCTCATACCATTCTTTAGAAGACAGACTGGTAAAAAGATTTATTAAAAACGGAATGTTTGAAGGAGAACCGGAAAGAGATTTTTTCGGAAATTTTTCAGTACCGTTTAAAACAATAGGAAAACTGATTGTTCCGGATGATGAAGAAATCAAAATCAACAACAGAGCAAGAAGTGCAAAATTGAGAATTGCTGAAAAGATATAATATATATAGGTAGAAAAAATGAAAGGTGGAGTATTCAGCATATTAAAAGCAAGGTTTCTGATAAACGATGACGCAGTAAAAAACTGGAGGTTCATAGTTTTTATAATTCTGCTGGCCATTTTGATGATTGCAAATACACAGCGATACGAACAAAAGGTTTTTGAAATCGCAAAACTAAATAATGAAGTAAAAGAATTGAGATCTGAATTTGTAGATCGACGTTCAGAACTGATGAAGTTAAAAATGGAATCGACGATATCAGATAAAATGCTTGAAAAGCAAATTTATCCATCAACAGTTCCTCCAACAAAAATAGAAGTTAAAAAAGAAGAAGAAAAAAGTTTCTTTAAAAGAATATGGCAGTAGACGATAAACATATATCCTACAGAATTTACCTCGTAGCAGTTTTCATCTTTTTGATGGCAATTGCTATTGTTGTTAAATTAACCAATATTCAATGGGTTGAAGGAGATTATTACAGAAAACTGGCTAAACAGCGTACGGTTAGAAATTTTGTAATTCCGGCAAACAAAGGAAATATTTATTCTGCTGACGGAAGTTTACTGGCAACATCAATCCCGAATTATGAAATTCGTTTTGATGCCAAAGCGCCAAAAACAGAAACTTTTGAAAAACATGTAAAAGCATTATCAGATTCTTTAGAAACGATCCTGGATAGGCCATCAGGGTATTATGAAAAAGAATTAAGAAAAGCGAGAGCAAACAAAAACCGTTATTATTTAATTGCCCGCAATTTAAGTTATACCGAATATGTGAAAATTAAAGGTTTTCCATTATTCAATTTAGGCGCTTTTAAAGGCGGAATTATTGTTGAACAGGAAACTGTTAGAAAACATCCGATAGGAAAAATTGCAGAAAGAACAATTGGTTACGATCGTATTGATCCTGCAACCGGAGTTGAAGTTGGAAAAGGGATCGAATGGGCTTTTAAAAGTTATTTGAACGGAAAAGACGGGAAAATCCTAAAACAAAAAATTGCAAAAGGCCAATGGAAACCAATTCGTGATTTAAACGAAGTAGACCCAATTGATGGTTACGATGTGATTTCGACAATAGATGTTTTTATTCAGGATATTGCGCATCACGCATTACTAAAACAACTGGAAGATTATGAAGCAGATCATGGTTGTGTGGTAGTGATGGAAACAGAAACCGGACACGTAAAAGCAATTTCAAATTTAGGAAGAGCAGAAGACGGATCGTATTACGAAACAACAAATTACGCAATTGCAGAATCTCATGAACCGGGATCGACTTTTAAATTAGTTGATTTAATGGCAATTTTAGAAGATAAAGTAGCCGATACAAGTACAGTTTTTGATAGTCACGGAGGTCAGGTTAAATATTACGGACGAGCTGTTAATGATTCGCATAAAGGGGGTTATGGAAAAGTTTCATTAGCACGCGGATTTGAACTTTCGTCAAATACAGTTATGGTTCAGGCGGTTTATGAAAATTACAAAAGTAATCCGTCTAAGTTTGTGAATCATATCAATAGTTACGGATTAAATAAGACATTAGGATTGCATTTTAAAGGAGAAGGAAGACCATATATTCCACAGCCAGGTGACAAACATTGGTCAGGAACTACGCTTCCGTGGATGGCTTTTGGATATAATGTTTCGGTTACGCCAATGCAGACTTTGGCATATTATAATTCAGTTGCCAATAATGGTGTAATGGTAAAACCGCAATTTGTTTCTGAAATTAAAGAATGGAACAAAACCATCAAAAAGTTTGATGTTGAAGTAATAAACCCAAGAGTTTGTTCGCCTGAGACTATTAAAAAACTGAAAGCAGTATTGCTGAATGTGGTTAAAAAAGGAACAGGTTCTAAGTTGTATTCGAAAGATTTTTCGATGGCAGGAAAAACAGGAACGGCTCAGATGAATTATGGAGGAAAAGAAGGAAAATCAGCATTGTATTATGCCTCTTCTTTCGTTGGATATTTTCCGGCAGATCATCCTAAATATTCTTGTATTGTAGTAGTTCATAAACCAAATACATCAAAAAATAATTATTACGGAGCAGATGTTGCAGGGCCGGTTTTTAAAAGAATTGCCCAAAAAATATTTACAGACGCGCCATCAACAAATAAAATTAAACAACTTGATTCTAAAATTGCAAAACAAGAAAGCAGTTACGAGAAGTACGATGTAGAATCAAGAAAAAAATCAAATGCAATTCCTAATTTAAAAGGAATGCCGGGAATGGATGCAGTTGCTTTGCTTGAAAATCTTAACGTAAAAGTTAAAGTAAAAGTAATAGGAGTAGGAAAGGTGAAAAAGCAGTCTATTCAGGCAGGAGAAACTATAAATAAAAATACAACTATAGTATTAGAATTATCGTGAAAATACTAAAAGACATATTATACAAAGTAGCTATCGAATCTGTTGCAGGTTCGACAGAAGTCGGCATCCAGAAAATTGAATTTGATTCCCGAAAAGTAGAATCAAATGATGTTTTTGTTGCCATTCGCGGTTCATTATCTGACGGGCACGATTATATCGAAAAAGCGGTTCAGTTAGGTGCAAAAGCTATTATTTGTGACACACTTCCTCAAAATATTGAGAAAGAAGTAACCTATATTCAGGTAAAAGACACTAATGCAGCATTGGCTTTTATTGCAGCTAATTATTTTGAAGATCCATCTTCAAAACTAAAATTAGTCGGCGTAACAGGAACAAACGGAAAAACAACAATTGCATCATTATTATTTCAATTGTTTCAAAAAGCAGGATTTAAAGTTGGTTTATTATCAACCGTAAAAATCATGGTTGATGATACGGAATATCCTGCAACGCATACAACACCAGATTCAATTACAATCAATCATTATTTAAATGAAATGATCGAAGCTGGAGTAACGCATTGTTTTATGGAAGTAAGTTCACACGGAATCCATCAAAAACGTACAGAAGCTTTGCATTTTGTGGGTGGGATTTTTACGAACCTTTCGCACGATCATTTAGATTATCACGCAACATTTGCTGAATACAGAGATGTAAAAAAATCATTTTTTGATTCACTGCCAAAAACAGCTTTCGCATTATCAAACATTGATGATAAAAACGGAACTGTAATGCTGCAAAATACGGTTGCGAGAAAGTTTACATACGCCCTAAAATCATATGCTGATTTTAAAGCAACAATTTTAGAAAGCCAATTATCTGGTTTATTATTAAAAGTAAACGACAATGAAGTTTGGGTAAAACTAATAGGAACTTTTAATGCATACAATGTTCTGGCGATTTACGGAACTGCAGTTGAGTTAGGTTTGGATAGTTTGGAAGCATTGCGTTTACTGTCTGATTTAGAAAGTGTTTCAGGTCGTTTTCAATACATTGTTACCGATTCAAAAATTACAGCAATTGTAGATTACGCACACACGCCGGATGCTTTAGAAAATGTTCTAAAAACGGTTGATGACATCCGTACAAAAAACGAACAATTGATTACAGTTGTAGGCTGCGGCGGAAACAGAGATAAAACAAAAAGACCAATTATGGCAAAAATTGCGACAGATCTTAGTGATAAAGCAATTTTAACATCAGACAATCCAAGAAACGAAGATCCTGAAGTGATTTTGAATGAAATGGAACAAGGTGTAGAAGCTCATAATTATAAAAAAATATTGAGAATTACGGATAGAAAACAAGCCATTAAAACCGCTTGTCAATTGGCACAGCCAAATGATATTATTCTGATTGCCGGAAAAGGGCATGAAACCTATCAGGAAATAAATGGTGTTCGCCATCATTTTGACGATATGGAAACTGTAAAAGAAATTTTAGACCAACTAGGAAAATAACAAAATGAAAATTCCAAATTCCAAAATCCAATATAACGTTGGAATTTGGGATTTAAAAATTGGAATTTCATTCAAAATTGGAATTTAAAAAATAGAAAAATATGCTGTACTATTTATTTGAATATTTTGACAAAACATTAGATTTACCAGGAACAGGAGTATTCCAGTACATCACTTTTAGATCGGCTTTAGCATTTATGCTTTCATTGCTTTTGTCAACTATTTATGGTAAAAGGGTGATTAACTTTTTGCGCCGCCAGCAAGTTGGGGAAACAGTTCGTGAACTTGGTTTAGCAGGTCAAAACGAGAAAGCTGGTACGCCAACAATGGGAGGATTAATCATCATTTTTGCCACATTAATTCCGGTTTTTCTATTTGCAAGGCTTCATAATATCTATATCGTATTGCTTATTGTAACTACATTATGGATGGGAACTATTGGTTTTGTTGACGATTATATCAAAATATTCAAAAAAGACAAACAAGGGCTAAAAGGAATTTTCAAAGTAATTGGTCAGGTTGGTCTTGGGATAATAGTTGGAGCAGTTCTATATTTTAATCCAGCCGTGACAGTAAGAACAGATACAGGTCGTACAGATGTTTTTAAATCAAATGTGAGTACAACGGTAGTTTTGCCTGCACCAGTTGAAGAAAAATCGACAGCAACCACAATTCCTTTCGTAAAAAATAATGAATTTGATTATGCCGAAGTCCTGTCATTTATGGGAGACGGGTATGAAAAATGGGCTTGGCTGGTATTTATTCCGGTTGTAATTTTTATTATCACAGCAGTTTCAAACGGAGCAAATTTAACAGATGGAATCGATGGTCTCGCAGCCGGAACTTCCGCAGTCTCGGTACTCGCACTAGGAATATTTACATTCGTTTCAGGAAATATCATTTTCTCCAACTATCTAAATATAATGTACATACCCAATTCGGGAGAAATGACCGTCTTTATATCTGCTTTTGTTGGAGCTTTAATTGGATTTCTTTGGTACAATTCATTTCCGGCATCCGTATTTATGGGAGATACAGGAAGTTTGACCATTGGAGGAATCATTGCCGTTTTAGCTATTGCAGTTCGTAAAGAAATATTGATTGTTTTATTCTGCGGAATTTTCCTTGCCGAAAGTGCTTCAGTAATTATTCAGGTGACTTATTTTAAATATACGAAGAAACGCTTTGGCGAAGGCCGAAGAATTTTCCTGATGTCGCCATTGCACCATCATTATCAGAAAAAAGGATATCACGAAAGTAAAATTGTGACCCGTTTCTGGATTGTTGCTGTAATGTTAGCCATATTATCAATCGTTACTTTAAAATTAAGATAAATGAGATTAGTGGTATTAGGAGGAGGAGAAAGTGGGGTTGGAACCGCCATTCTCGGAAAGAAACAAGGTTACGATGTTTTTGTATCTGATTTTGGAAAGATAAAAGAAAGCTATAAAGAAGTTCTTATCATTAATAAAATTGCTTGGGAAGAAGAACAGCATACGGAAGATTTGATTCTAAATGCTGATGTGGTGATGAAAAGCCCCGGAATTCCAGATAAATCTCCAATAGTTAAAAAGTTGATTGAAAAAGGAGTAAAAGTAATTTCGGAAATCGAATTTGCCGTCCCTTATACAGAAGCAATGACAATTGGAATTACCGGAAGTAATGGTAAAACAACAACAACAATGCTCACGTATCATTTGCTTAAATCGGCCGGACTCAATGTAGGTTTGGGAGGAAATATAGGAAAGAGTTTCGCCTGGCAGGTAGCCGAAAATAAATTCGATGCATACGTTCTTGAATTAAGCAGTTTTCAGTTAGACGGAATAATAGAATATAGGCCGGATATAGCGATAATAACAAACATCAGTCCGGATCATTTAGATCGATACGAATATAAATATCAAAATTATATCAATTCGAAGTTCCGAATAACAATGAACCAAACCGAAAGCGATTATCTCATTTACGATGCAGACGACGAGGCAAGCGCAGAATGGTTAAAAAATAACAAAACAAAAGCAAAATTAATTCCTTTTTCTCTGACAAAAAGTTTTGACGAAGGAGCTTCTATAAATAACAACAAAATGGAAATAAAGATCAACCAAGAAGAGTTTACAATGGAAACAGAATACATTGCGTTAGAAGGAAAACATAATATGAAAAACGCAATGGCAGCAAGCTCTGTAGCAAAATTGATGCAAATTAGAAATGCAACAATTCGTGAAAGTTTATCTAATTTTCAAGGTGTTGAACACCGTTTAGAAAAAGTATTAAAAATCCAGAATGTACAATACATCAACGATTCTAAAGCAACAAACGTAAACGCTACTTTCTTTGCTTTAGACAGTATGAATGTTCCAACTGTTTGGATTGTAGGTGGAGTTGATAAAGGAAACGATTACAACGAATTAATGCCATTGGTTCGTGAAAAAGTAAAAGCCATTATCTGTCTTGGAGTTGATAACCATAAAATTATTAGCGCTTTTGGTGATGTTGTTGATATTATGGTTGAAGTGAATAATATGAACGACGCTGTAAAAACAGCTCAAAAATTAACTGAAAAAGGTGACGCTGTTTTATTGTCTCCAGCCTGCGCAAGTTTCGATTTATTCGAAAACTACGAAGATCGTGGAAAACAATTCAAGCAAGCAGTGCATAACTTGTAGAAAATAGTTTAAAGTTTCATGTTTCATGTTTCAAGTTCGAAGATGAAACATGAAACCTGAAACAAAAGAAACCTGAAACAAAACAACAATGAAGGAGCTAGTTAACAAACTAAAAGGAGATAGGGTAATATGGTCATTCGTGGCCTTATTGGCGTTGTTTTCGTTTATGCCTGTTTTTAGTGCGAGTAGTAATCTGGCGTATATCGGTCATGGAACCGGAAATACATTGGGTTATCTGGTAAAACATTTGGCACACGTTTGCATCGGTTTCATGATTATTTACTGGGTTCACAAAGTACCGTATCATTATTTTAGAGCGATTTCAAAAATTGCACTTCCTGTTGTTTGGCTGTTGTTATTGTATACTTTGTTGAAAGGAACTGTAATTGCAGGAGCAAATGCAAGTCGATGGATTCAGGTACCGTTCATTGGAATTACGTTTCAAACATCAACATTAGCGGCAAGCGTATTATTTATTTATGTAGCCCGTTATTTGTCAAAAACCAAAGAAGAAAATGAGCCGTTTCAAACCTCATTTGTTCAGCTTTGGGTTCCGGTATTTATCACTTTGGCATTGATATTACCAGCCAACTTTTCGACCACCGCGTTGATTTTTGCGATGGTAATGATGCTGACATTTATTGGTAAATATCCATTAAAATATATTGCTTTTATCATTGGGTCAGGAGTTGCGATGTTAGCCTTTTTCTTATTGGTAGCAAAAGCATTTCCAGAATCAAGATTCTTTAGCAGGGTATCAACTTGGGAAAGTCGTATTATGAACTTTACCACAGATAAACCGGATGAAGATGACTATCAAATTGAAAAAGCAAAAATTGCAATTGCATCTGGAAGATTAGGCGGATTAGGGCCGGGAAAAAGCGTTCAGAAGAATTTTTTACCACAATCATCTTCCGATTTTATTTATGCCATTGTAGTTGAAGAATATGGTTTAGTCGGCGGAGTTTCAATATTAGTTCTCTATTTATTGTTATTGTTCCGATTTGTAATCGCCTCACATAAAGCCAATACATTATTCGGAAAATTAGTCGTTGTCGGCCTCGGATTTCCGATGATATTTCAGGCCATGATTAATATGGCTGTTGCAGTAGAATTGCTGCCGGTAACAGGACAGACACTTCCGCTGATAAGTTCTGGAGGAAGTTCCATCTGGATGACTTGTTTCTCACTTGGAATTATCATTAGTGTAACCAAGAAAGACGAAGAAATCGCCGAAGAACAAGAAGAAAAAGAAAGAAGAAAAGAAGCACTTCAAAGATTAATAGATAAAGAATTGGCAGAAGAAGATCTGCCGGTTGATGAAAGAGAAGAAATTTACGAAGAAGAAGCGATGTATTCAATTCAGGATAATTCAAGAAATCCGATGAATGCAGTTTTAAACAAATAATAAAGGATAAATAGTTTAACGATAACTATTACGAGATATGACAAAGTATAAATTCATACTAAGCGGAGGCGGAACAGGTGGGCATATCTATCCTGCAATTGCTATTGCAAATGAATTAAAATTACAATTTCCTGACGCTGAATTTCTTTTTGTAGGTGCCAAAGATAAAATGGAAATGCAGAAAGTACCTCAGGCAGGTTACGAAATAAAAGGTCTTTGGATTGCTGGTTTACAAAGAAAATTAACCTTGCAAAATATGATGTTTCCTCTAAAATTAGCAACAAGTTTGTTAGAATCAAGAAGAATCATCAAACAATTTAAACCAAATGTTGTAATAGGAACGGGAGGTTTTGCCAGCGGACCATTATTACAGGCAGCAGGAGGAGCAGGGATTCCAACAGTAATTCAGGAACAGAACTCTTTTCCGGGAATCACAAACAAACTGCTAAGCAAAAAAGCAAATGCAATTTGTGTGGCCTATGAAAATTTAGAGCGATTTTTTCCTAAAGATAAAATCGTTTTGACAGGAAACCCGGTTCGTCAGGATTTAATAGATATTGATAATAAACGCGATGAAGCAATTGCTTTTTATGGTTTAGATCCAGATAAAAAGACATTGCTTGTTCTGGGCGGAAGTTTAGGCGCAAGAAGAATCAATCAGTTAATTGAAAAAGAATTGTCAAATTTTCTTTCGCAGGATGTTCAAATTATCTGGCAGTGCGGAAAATTATATTTTGAAGATTATAAAAAACACAATCAGCAAAACGTAAGAGTTGTTGATTTTATTGAAAGAATGGATTTTGTTTACGCTGCCGCAGATGTGATAATTTCAAGAGCAGGAGCATCATCAGTTTCAGAATTATGCATTGTAGGGAAACCGGTAATTTTTATTCCGTCACCAAATGTAGCTGAAGATCATCAAACAAAAAATGCACAGGCCATTGTAGAGGCTAAAGGTGCGATTTTGTTGAAAGAAACTGAACTAGACAGCGAGTTTAGCATTGTTTTTGAAGCGCTGCTGAAAGATGATGGAAAACAAAAACAATTGAGCGCAAATATTAAAAAACTGGCAAAACCAGATGCGACAAAAGTAATTGTAGAAGAAATTAAAAAGTTGTTATAATATAACTTTTTATAAAAATTATGAAACATTTGGAGAATTGCGCAACGTTATTTTAGGCAATTTGGTCAAATAAGAACAAGAAAAACACAAAGGCTTAATTACTAGTTTTTTATGGGATTAAAAGCAGTAGAAAAGTCTTAAAATAGAATTAAAGGAGAAAGTTTAAAGGCTTAGAGTCTAAAGCATAATGCTTAAAGCAAGAATCAAAATGAATTTAAATCAAATACAAAACGTTTATTTTATTGGCATCGGAGGAATCGGAATGAGTGCCTTGGCCCGTTATTTTAAATATATCGGGAAACAAGTTTCAGGTTACGATAAAACACCGTCAATGCTGACAAGTGAATTAATTGAAAGTGGTATTGATATTCATTTTGAAGACAATATTGGTTTAATTCCGTCTGATTATTATGTAGAAAATACGCTGGTGATTTTTACACCTGCAGTTCCAAAAACACATTCAGAATGGAATTATTTTATCGAAAGAAATTACGAAATTAAAAAGCGTGCCGAGGTTTTAGGGATTATCACTAAGGATACTTTTAGTTTCGCAGTTGCTGGAACACACGGTAAAACAACAACGTCAAGTATTTTAGGACATATTCTATACGAAAGCGGTTCAGATGTTACAGCATTTGTGGGCGGAATTGTAGAGAATTATAATTCTAATTTAATTGGAACCGGAAAAACGGTAACCGTTGTAGAAGCCGACGAATTTGACCGTTCGTTCCTGCATTTACACCCAAATATTGCCTGCGTAACCTCAATGGACGCTGATCATTTGGATATTTACGGAACAAGTGATGCTATTGAAGCTTCGTTTGTGGAGTTTGCTTCGAAAGTTGAAGATAAAAGCAAATTATTTATAACTAAAGAATTGCCTCTTGACGGAGTTCAATGTGCTATAAATGAAGATGCTGTATACAAAGCATATAATGTTCGAATTGAAGATGGAAGTTATGTTTTTGACGTGCAGACGCCATCAGAAATTATAAAAGACCTTCATTTTGGGCTGCCAGGAAAACACAATCTTATGAATGGTTTAATGGCTATTGCGATGGCAAAAACTTATGGTACCCCAACCGATGCCATCGCAAAAGCTATTGCCTCGTTTAATGGAATCAGAAGACGTTTTTCATATCAGATTAAATCTGAAAAATTAGTTTATATAGATGATTATGCACATCATCCAACAGAAATAAATGCTGTTCATCAAGCAGTTAGGGAATTATATCCGGGACGTAAAGTTTTGGCGATTTTCCAGCCGCATTTGTTCAGCAGAACAAGGGATTTTGCCGATGGATTTGCCGAAAGCTTATCTCAGTTTGACGAAGTGTTTTTAATGGATATTTATCCGGCACGCGAATTACCGATGGAAGGGATTACATCGGCGTGGCTGTTGGATAAAATGACCAATTCGAACAAAAAAATTGTTGCAAAAGAAGATTTATTAGCGCAGATTAAAGCCAGTGATGCGCCAATAATTGTAACAATAGGAGCTGGTGATATTGGTGAAATGGTACCGTCAATTAAAAAAATGCTGAATGAAAATATTTAATTGGACAAATATTCGATTAGTACTCATTTTAGGGCTTGTTCTTTTTTTATATTCTTTCGCACAACATCGAAATGGAGATAGAAAATTGAAAAAATCTATGGTTGTTTTTGTAGGAGAAAATACGCTTTTTGTAAAACCGGAAATAGTTAATAAATTGTTGATAGAAAATAAAAGGGACGCTTCCAGTATTAGAAAAGATGAAGTAGATTTGAATAAGATAGAAAAAAACCTTGATACGCAAGACATGATTGAGAAGTCAGATGTTTTTGTAAGTATCGACGGTGTTCTAAAAGCGGTAGTAAAACAGAAGACACCAATAGCGCGAGTTTATGATGGTGATCGCTCTTTTTATATTGACTATGAGGGAAATAAAATGCCCTTGTCAGATAATTTTACGGCGCGAGTTCCTCTTGTTTCAGGGGCAATAAATGAAAAAAATAACGAAGATTTAGCTACTTTATTTCGCACAATTTACGACGATGCGTTTTTGAAAAAAAACATCATTGCGATACAAATTATGCCTAATGGCAGCCTAAAAATGTTTAACCGAAACTATGATTACTTCATAGATTTTGGTCGTACAATGAATGTTGATAAAAAATTTAGAAACTATAAAGCGTTTTTTCAAAAAGCAGTTTTAGATAGTTCGTTATATAAATACAGCAAGATTGACCTTAGGTTTACGGAACAAGTAGTTTGCACAAAATAATAGAAAATGGAAAAAGATAACATTGCAGTAGGTCTAGATATTGGAACGACAAAAATAGTTGCCATGATAGGCAAGAAGAACGAATATGGCAAACTTGAAATTTTGGGTATTGGTAAATCCAAAAGTTTAGGTGTTGCGAGAGGTGTTGTAAACAACATTACGCAGACTATTCAATCGATTCAGCAAGCAATACTTGAAGCAGAAAACAATTCAGGTTACAAAATAAAAGATGTTGTAGTGGGTATCGCCGGACAGCACATCAGAAGTATTCAGCATACAGATTACATCAGCCGTAACAATCCGGAAGAAGTAATTGGCGAAAAAGATATTCAGCTTTTAATCGATCAGGTAAATAAACTGGCGATGTTACCGGGAGAAGAAATTATTCACGTTCTGCCGCAGGAATTTAAAATCGACGGACAGTCTGAAATAAAAGAACCAATCGGAATGTATGGCGGAAGATTAGAATCTAGTTTTCACGTTGTAGTTGGACAGGCTTCTTCAATCAGAAACGTTGGAAGATGTATTCAGAGTTCAGGAATCGAATTATCAGGATTGACATTAGAACCATTAGCTTCGGCAGATGCAGTTTTAAGTCAGGAAGAAAAAGAAGCTGGAGTTGCGCTTATCGATATTGGTGGTGGAACTACAGATTTAGCCATTTTTAAAGACGGAATTATTCGTCATACCGCTGTAATTCCTTTTGGAGGAAATGTAATTACAGATGATATTAAAGAAGGCTGTTCGATTATTGAAAAACAAGCAGAGCTTTTAAAAATAAAATTCGGATCAGCTTGGCCGGGAGAAAATAAAGACAACGAAATTGTTTCTATTCCTGGTTTAAGAGGCAGAGAGCCAAAAGAGATTTCGCTTAAAAACTTATCTAAAATTATTCACGCCCGTGTAGTGGAAATTGTAGAGCAGGTTTTTGCAGAAATCAAAGCTTACGGACACGAAGATCCCCGCAAAAAATTAATTGCAGGAATTGTTCTTACAGGTGGTGGAGCTCAGCTAAAACATATTAAACAATTAGTGGAATATATTACTGGGATGGATACCAGAATAGGATATCCAAACGAGCATTTAGCAGGAAACTCAAGCGAAGAAATTTCAAGTCCGTTATTTGCGACAGCAGTTGGATTAGTAATGAACAGCATCGAGAACAGCACACAAAGCGCGATTAGAATGGAAGTAGTAAACGAACAGCCAAAAGTTGTTTATAGAAACGTTCCTCCGCCGGTGCAGCGATACGAAGTTGAAGAAAACTACGTTGAACAAGTAGAAACTTTTGAAGAGCAAAGAGAAGTGAAAACGACAAAGGTTGCAGCAGAATCTACAGAAACAAAAATAAGAAGATCATTTTTTGATAGATACGTCGATAAAATCAAAGATTTTTTAGACAACGCTGAGTAAATATAAGCCGAATAAAAAGAGAAAAGGATTACTTTTTGCCCCAAGTCAAGAAGTAAAAAATGTACTAAATAAGAATTTCAAAAACCAAAAAGATGATGAGCAACTCAGAATTTGGAAGTATTTCATTTGATTTACCGAAAAATCAATCAAATGTAATCAAAGTAATAGGTGTAGGTGGAGGTGGTAGTAACGCGATTAACCACATGTTTAAGCAAGGCATTAAAGGTGTAGATTTTATCGTTTGTAATACCGATTCACAAGCATTGCAAAATAGTTCAGTACCTAACAAAATTCAGTTAGGTATGAATTTAACAGAAGGTTTAGGAGCAGGAGCAAATCCTGATGTAGGACAGCAGTCTGCTATTGAAAGTATCGCCGACATTGAAAAAATGTTAGACCGTGGTACTAAAATGGTATTTATTACTGCAGGTATGGGTGGAGGAACCGGTACAGGTGCCGCTCCCGTAATTGCACAATTAGCAAAAGAAAGAGAGATCCTTACAGTAGGTATCGTGACAATTCCGTTTCAGTTTGAAGGGAAAGTGCGTCAGGAGCAAGCTTTATTGGGAATCGAAAAATTACGTAAACAAGTTGACTCTTTAATTGTAATCAACAATAATAAATTAAGAGAAGTTTACGGAAATCTTGGTTTCAAAGCAGGGTTCTCAAAAGCGGATGAAGTTTTAGCAACAGCCTCTAGAGGTATTGCTGAAGTAATCACGCACCACTATACTCAAAATATCGATTTACGCGATGCTAAAACAGTTTTGGCAAACAGCGGAACGGCTATTATGGGATCTGCTGTGGCAGAAGGAGAAAACAGAGCAAAAGATGCGATTGTATCTGCATTAGATTCTCCATTATTAAATGACAATAAAATTACAGGAGCCAAAAACGTATTGTTGCTTATCGTTTCTGGATCTAACGAAATAACGCTTGACGAAATCGGAGAAATCAATGATCACATTCAGGCAGAAGCAGGTTACAACGCAAATATTATCATGGGAGTTGGTGAAGACGAAACTCTTGGTGAAGCTATTGCTGTAACTATTATTGCGACTGGTTTTGACGTTGAACAACAAAACGAAATCGTTAATACGGAGCCTAAAAAAATCATTCACACTTTAGAAGATGAGCAAAGATCTGTTCATAATTTAACAAACAGACCACTTACTTCTTTTGATTTAAATGCAGAGACACCAATTGCAAAAACAGAAGACAAAGTAGTTTTTGATTTAATGGAAGATACGGTTGCTCCCGTAATTCAAACTCCAGTTGCGCCGGTAACAACGCCAACAATTAATCAGGAAGAATTGGTAGTGATGTCTGAGTTTATTAAAAACCTTGACGTGACTTTTGAAATCGTTTCGCCAATTACAGATATTGATTTTAAAATTTCAACTCCGGCAGCAGTTGTTCAGGAAGTAAAACCTGTACAACAGCAAAGAACTTTTGAGAGAGAAGAACAAACTACTTTTTCATTTGATTTACCACTTTTCAAATCTGAGCCAGAAGTGAGAAGAGAGCCAGCTGCAGAGCAGGAAAATAAAATCATGTTTGAGTTAACAAACGAAACTCGTAATATTAAAGTAAACGATCCAGTTTCATTTGTTCCGGTAACAGAACTTTCGGATAACGGAATTATCAAATATTCGTTAGAAGAATATATGGAAGTTGAAAACGAATTAACAGCTTCTAAACCAGTTGAAAAAGTGATCGAAGATACAGTTCCTGAGGAATTGAACATTACTTTAAAACCAAGAGTTGATTTTGCAAGTCAGCCTGATTTTACAACAACTTCAGAAGTTTCTCCAATGGAATTAACAATTGAGGAAACACTTCGTTTAAGAGCTGAAGAAAGAAGAAAGAAACTAAAAGAATTTAATTATAAATTCCACAATAACGTTTCAAGAATCGATGAGTTGGAAAAAGAGCCGGCTTATAAAAGATTAGGAATCGATTTATCGAATTCTCAATCAAACAATACAAATTCAAGAATTTCGGTTGGAACAGATAGTAACAACGATTTGCAATTGCGTTCAAACAATTCATTTTTGCACGACAACGTAGATTAATTTTACAATCATAATATTAGGATAGCCCGAAAATTGGATTTAATTTTCGGGTTATTTTTTTTATCTTCGCACAGAATTTAGAAATTTGACTTAAAAAGTAATAAATAAAATCAATATTGTCATCCTGAGCGAAGTCGAAGGGTTTTTTATCGGAAAGGGCTTCGACTTCGCTCAGCCTGACAAAAGTTTATTATTATAAAAAGTGAGAGCGATTTTCAATTGAAATATCAATTTATAAGCACTAGCTTATTCAAATAAAAAAATAAAAGATGAGTTTACAAACACAAATCATGGAAGAGATTAAAACTGCCATGAAAGCAAAAGATACAGTAGCATTAGAATCTTTAAGAGCAATTAAATCTGAATTATTATTAGCTTCAACAGCTTCTGGATCTAAAGAAGAATTATCAGAAGATGAAGAAATTAAATTACTTCAAAGATTAGTTAAAACTCGTAAAGAAAGTGCAAGAATCTTTACAGAACAAAACCGTCCTGATTTAGCTGAACCAGAATTGGCTCAGGTTGCGGTAATCGAGAAGTTTTTACCAGCACAGTTAAGTGAAGAAGAGGTAGAAGCTGTAGTTGCAAAAATTATCGCTGAAACCGGAGCTTCAGGAATTGCTTCAATGGGTAAAGTTATGGGATTAGCTTCTGCTCAATTAGGCGGAACTGCTGAAGGAAAAACAATTTCTACAATTGTGAAAAAATTACTTTCTTAGTAAATTCCAATATTTAAATTCCAAATTCCAAGTTTAAGATTGGAATTTGGGATTTAAAAAAAATTGAATTTTAAATATTTGACCGCGTAGTTCAACTGGATAGAATATCAGATTTCGGCTCTGAGGGTTGGGGGTTCGAACCCCTCCGCGGTCACTAAAAAAGCCTGCAAAATATATATTTTGCAGGCTTTTTTATGTTTCGAAAATCCTGTAGTGATTTTTTACTTTTATAAAGGTGTAACAGCTACGGTTGCTTTAATCTGTTACAATAAAAAAACTGTAATCATTCTTAAGAATGCTATTTTCAGATAATGAATTATTTGTTAGGTTTAATTTTAAAAGTTTATAGGTGGGAATTCCATTATTATAAATGATTTTCTTTCCAATTATTTGATTTGTTTGTGGGTAATAAGTTAGATTACTTATATGTTCGTCAGTAATACTTTTTAAAGTTTTGATTTCTGTACCAGTAGCAGGATTAAGTTCAACTATTCTTTTAGTTGCTCTAAAGGCATATAATTTTCCATTAGTTGCAGGAATTAATTCGTCATAGCCGTAATAAATATTTTCAGTTACTGAATTGTCAGAAAGCTTTATCTTGCAAAGTTTATGGTTACCGTTTAGTAGATCTTTATCTCCTATTATTTCATCTGTTTGAGGGTTGTAAATGAACCCATAAATTTGATCACTTCCTGTATTTATTAAGCTTCCAATTTCAGAACCTGTATTTGGATTTAATTCAATAATGCCTTTATATAATATGTACCCATATAATTTTCCTGTTGTTGTTACTATCAATTGGTCATAACCTTTGTAAGTAATTTCTTTTATCGTTTTGTCTGCAAGTTTTACTTTAAAAAAAATGTATTTATTACTCCCATTATTTGAAGCAAATCCTTGTCCAATAATTTCATTTGTTGGAGCAAAATATTCTAATTGAGTAAAATAATCAGATCCTGTAGCATATAATAAGGCTTTTGTTTCTACACCTGTAGTAGAATTTAATTCAACAATTTCTCCACGTTCTTTGTATGCGAATAGACGATTTTGACCAATTATAGAAATATAACCTGCATTAACTTTTACACCATTTGCATTTAATAGAAGTTGGCCAGAAGTTGTACCAGCTGGAACTATAACACTTATTGTACTTGAGGTAATTTGAGTAATTTGACCATTCATACCATTAAATGTAACAGTATAAGTTGAATTTGGGTCGAAATTTTGTCCATTAATTATAATAGTATCACCTATATTGGCTGAATTAGTAGAAGTGCTTTGAATTGTTGGATCTGGAATTTGAACTTCTTCCGTATTAGGACTTGAACAGCTAATTAAAATAAATAGTGCTATAATTGAAAAAAAATGTTTCATTCGGTATGTTTGGTTTTTAATTGTTGATTTTTTTCGGAAGGTATAAAATATTATTGCAAAGTGGTTGGTTCAACGTTGCTAAATATCGCTTCAATAGCACTAAAACTTCCTAATTAATACACATCTCATAGGTTTTCGCTAGTTTGATGAATTGACGGGGACGCGGTTCTAATCAATAGTGATATTAAATTTAAAATAGCAAAATAGACATCATTAAAATCCTGTATAATATAAATTTTGCAGGCTTTTTTTATTGGTTTAAGAAAAACTTTGTAATATTGAAAGTTGAGATCAATAACAAAAAACAATAATATTTATGATGACACTAATTGCAATATTTTTTCCGTCCCTTTCTTTTTTATTGAGGGGAAAAATTTTTACTGCTATTATCTGTTTAATTCTGCAGATAACTTTGATTGGCTGGATTCCCGCTGCGATTTGGGCTGTGATTTCTTTACAAAATTCAAGAGCAGATAAACGCAATGAGAAATTGATAAAAGCGACGAGAGCCAGGTAAACAAACTTTTACTTTCAAAGTTTTTCTTTTGAACGGAACGTGAAAATCTTAAAGCTTAGTTACTTCTCAGATCGTTTTTTTCTAAAGGCTTTAATCAAAACAATAATTGAAAACACAAAAACAATACTATAAACAATAGCCAGCGCCGGTTTTTCAAATTTTAGTGTTTCAAAGTCAAATTGCTTATACAGCGCCACGCCTAAAATGATGGCTACAATACTAAAAGTAAATACTGGTACATTGTTTTTGTTCTCCATGGTTTTGATATTTTGGTTTATAAAAGGTTAATTATTTAATAGTTTTTCCGGCATTTCCTGTTTTCACTTCTCCGGCACGTTTATAGCTGGCTAAAATAACTCCGGTTGTAGTAACAGTACTTTCTGTTAAAGTAAATCCTGACGGATGCGCAGTATTGTCAAACAGCCTTTTCCCTTTGCCAAGCAATAAGGGATGAATTTTTAATTTAAGTTCATCAACCAAATCATTCTTTAAAAGTAAATGAATAAGCTCACTGCTTCCCCAAACCTGAATGTCTAAACCTTCTGAAGCTTTTAGTTTCTTTATATCGGCCAGACTTTTGATGAAATTAGAATTTTTCCAATCTGATTTTTTTCTGGTTTTAGAGAAAACATATTTATTACCTTCATTAATTCCCGGCCAAAATTCTGTGTTTTTAGGCCAGTACTCTTCCCAGATTTCAAAAGTTTTTCTGCCCAAAAGATAATCGGCAGGTTTTATTTCATTTGCTACAGCTTTACTATAAACTTCATCGCCAAATGGTGCTGTCCATCCGCCAAATTTAAATCCGTCTGATTTATCTTCTTTTGGTCCGCCCGGAGCCTGCATAACTCCATCTAGCGAAATCATTGACAAAACAATTATTTTTCTCATAATATATTGATTTTGTGGATATACAAATTTAATTAACTACACAGAAATATTGATAAACTAAGGAAAATAATCGTAAAAAGCTTTTCGATTTGGTCTTTATTAAAGTTAACAGAAGTAAATAATCTTAAGTTTGAATAATCAGAAACCAATATTCAGTCCAGCTTCCTGAAGATTTTTCGTATTTTTAATGCCAGACAAAAACAGCTTTAACAATGGGATTTTACATCAACAAAGAACATTTGATTCATGATATTGAATATCCTGCGAGATATCAATCAAAAAACCTGCTTAAAAGCGTTACGATTGTTTTTGCTCTAATATTAATGTTTCTTTTATTATTCAGGCCTTTTGGGGTCTATGATCCGGAAATGAGAATGCATTATTTTTTTATTTGTTTTCTTCACGCCTTATCACCCGCATTAATCCTGTTCGTTTATTTTGAGGGACTTAATTATATCAGAAAAAGAAAAAACGAAACCGAAAATTGGACTTTACTCAAAGAATATTCTCATATTGGAGCAGTGCTGGTTTTAGCAGGTTTATCGAGTTTTTTCATGCGGGATTTGATTTACAATAATGCCGGCAATTGGTCATGGCTTTATTTATGGGAAGAAATCAGAAATTGTTTTGTTGCAGGTGTATTTTTCTATCTTTTCCTAAGATTATCCAGCTTTTATTTTGAATCAAAAAAAGGCTCTCCGTTTGTACTCCAATTTACAAAGCTAGATATTGAATCAAAAACCACAGACCTTCAATCAAAACTTTATGTCAATACTCAGGTTAAGCAAGACGATTTCAGTCTGGACATAGACGAATTATTGTTTGTAAAAGCGGATGGGAATTATATCGAATTAACAAAATCAAACGGGTCTGAGATTACTACAGAATTAAAACGAATTTCTCTAACCCAATTTGAAACCCAAATAACCGCTTATCCTCATTTTTTTAGATGCCATAGAACCTATTTAGTCAATATGTTTAAGATCGAAAAAATAGCAGGAAATTCTCAAGGATACTTATTATCGTTTAATGAAACAAATGTAAAAGTTCCCGTTTCCAGAAAACAAATCGATAGTTTTAACAGCTGTTACGAACAACTTCGAAGCAAATATACTGCCTAAGCTTGTTGTTCGTCACAAAAGCTAGTTACTGATAACATGTACGCTCACAGCTGTTTTTTCTTGTTGTAGGTTTGCCCTCAGTAACACTAAATCTATTTATTATGTCATCTTCATCAATCGCTTTGAATCAGGATTCTGGTTCGTCAAACAAATTAGTATACATAGAGAATATTAAAATTTTATTGACAATATTAGTTGTGCTTCATCACACAGTTATTGCCTATAGTTCTTCAGAAGGCTGGTATTATACAGAACAAACTGCCCTTATGGGAGCACGTATTCCTATGACAATGTTTGTAAGCCTCAATCAGTCTTTTTTTATGGGATTTTTTTTTCCTGCTGGCAGCATACTTTACAAGTTCTTCTTATGCTAGAAAAGGAGCATCAAAATTTATTAAAGACCGTCTTGTACGATTAGGAATTCCCATATTATTCTATTCCTTTATACTTTCCCCATTCATCAGCTATTTGGTATATTATTTTGCAAAAGGACATCACATTACTTATTTTCAATATTTAAGCGGATTTGACAGCTGGATCGATTTAGGCGTTACATGGTTTGTAGCGGCATTATTGCTTTTTACATTGATTTATGCAGGAGCAAAAAAAATATTTAAAGTTAGTTTCAAAAAAACTGTAGAAGTACCAAAAACCTGTACCATATTGTGGTTTGCAGTACTACTGGGAATCATCAGCTTTTTAGTTAGAATTATTTTTCCTGTGGGATGGGTTCTTGAACCAGTCGGATTTCAATTAGGACATTTTCCGCAGTATATCGCCTTATTTATTGTTGGATTACTGGCCGCCAAAAACAACTGGTTAGATAAACTCTCTGATAAAACGTATAGAGGTTTAAAAAGAGCAACACGGATATGTTTGCTTCTTTTTCCAGTATTTTTTATCATCAAATTTAATCTTAATACACCTTCTTCCTGGTTTTCCGGAGGTTTTCATTGGGAGGCATTATTATATGCCGTTTGGGAACAATGTATAGGCATTTCTATACTAACAACATTATTAATTAAAGGAAAAAAAAGATGGAATGAATCTTCTGTATTGTTAACTAAATTATCACGCAGCAGTTTTGCCGTCTATATTTTTCACCCATTAGTAATTGTTGGTTTTACGCTCGCGGTAAGAAACTGGACAATTGAACCTGTAATAAAACTTTTGGTTACAGCACCATTAATAGTTATAGGCAGTTTTATATTTGGGTCACTTATTTTATTAATTCCTGGAGTTAAGAAAATTATTTAATATAGTTATTCGTGTTTTTTAGAAAATAAAAAAACACGAATTCCAGTAAATTTGAATTTCTTGCCGTGATTCCCGAGCATTTTTTTGAAACTTCGGAAATCTTTAAAAAAGAATTTCCGAAGTTATATGAACATGTAAAAGCTATGATTAACTTTAAGAAGAAGCTTAAATATCTTCTTAATTTTTAGAAGCTAATCCAGCCATCCACTGTATCTTTTGTGGTCTCGTAAAAAAACGAGACCACAAAAGGATGCCGTTTCTGTCTGGGCTAGGACACCTGTTTTCAAAAGAAATTTTCGGAAATCTATTTCGTGTTCTGTAAAAAATTATCGATGTAATTTACTACCAGTGGAATATTTTGATGCTGAGGAGCATGCCCTGTTTGCGGCAGAACAATTAACTGTGATGTTGGAAGCTGTTTGGTCAGCGGATACCAATTTTCTACAGCAAAACTAGTGTCGTGATCTCCGGAAATTATTAAAATTGGTGTTTTTGTCGTTTTTAATTTATCTCTAAAATTGTCTTTATCTTCGGCAGCACCTTCGCCTCCTGCAAAATACAATTGAAAAGTTTCCATAGTCGAAGGAATTTTAGAAACATCAATTCTTTGAGCAATTCGGTCGTGAGAAGCTTTTGCAGCCTTTCTGCTTTCTTCAGATTCTGGTTCGAAGAAAAGTATCACTTCATCTTCAAAATCATTTATTGGTTTTAAAGCATGATCCAGAAAAGATTGTTCCAGCGGAACAACTCTTTTTCCTATTGGGCCAGTTCCTAACAATATGGTATGTGTCGCTAATTCTGGATATTGATGTGTTGCAGCTTGTGTAACCAATCCGCCATACGACCAGCCCATTAAAATGGCGCTTTTGATTTTTAAAAAATCAGCCAGATCTTTTACATCTTTAGCAACTTCTTTAATATCCGTAGGAAGTGTTCCTGTTGAATAGCCAATTCCCGAATAATCAAAAGTAACAACCTGATGTTTTTCTGCCAGAAGATCCAAAAATAACGGATCCCAGGT
Source organism: Flavobacterium sp. FG68 (assembly GCF_057808895.1). Lineage (NCBI taxonomy): Bacteria > Pseudomonadati > Bacteroidota > Flavobacteriia > Flavobacteriales > Flavobacteriaceae > Flavobacterium > Flavobacterium sp. FG68. The sequence continues at coordinate 18,434 of NZ_JBMDIY010000036.1, read as the reverse complement.
ATCTAGAGTTCCTCTAAAACGATTAATTAAAATAATTGGATTTCCCTCGCCAATTGATCTGTAAGCGATTGTTCGGCCTGAAAGTTCGGCAAACTGAGTTTCTGAATTTGAAGCGTTTATTTTTGTGCTCATTGCTTTAAGTTTTTGGTTAATAATGAATTACTAAACAATTTTAATGCCTTTGAAGATTTTATTTACAAATCAAACCTTTACAGGATTTGAGTCATTATTTTCTGTTTTTATTTCGCTAAAAAATGATGTTTTTACGAAATATAGAAAATATTATATCTCGATTGTATCGCCAATTTTAGGTAAATAAAGATGGAGATTTGCGTTTTTAAAATCACTTAAAGCTTTTTCATGATCCATTTTAATGAAGCCAAAAGTATCATAATGAACGCCTAAAATTTTATCAACTTCAACCAGTTTTGAAGCTTCAATCGCTTCTTCAATTCCCATTGTTAATCCGTCGCCAATTGGGAAAACGGCGAAATCAAGTTTAGTAAACTTCGGAATCAGTTTCATGTCTAAAGTCAACGCTGTGTCGCCGCTGTAATAGAAATTTCCATCAACGGTTGTGAGTACAAAACCAGTTGCAATTCCGCCATAAGTTCCATCAATAAAACTGCTTGGATGCTGTGCAATCACACATTTTACGGTTCCAAAATCAAAGCTGAATTTTCCGCCCGGATTAATTGGGTGCGCATTTTCAATTCCGTTTTTTAAAAGCCAGTTGTAAATTTCAAAATTTCCCAAAACCTTTGCTCCGGTGTTTTTTGCAATTCTTTCCACATCCAGAATATGATCGTAATGCGCATGCGAAATAAAAATATAATCGGCCTTTATTTCGTCGACATTAATGTGTTTTGCCAATTCATTTGGCGTAATAAAAGGGTCGAAGAGAAGATGTTTTCCATTTGCAAAAACAGAAAAACAAGAATGTCCGTAATAAGTGAGTTTCATGATATATAGATTTTAGAATTGATAACAGTTAAGTTGATTAATATCCAAAAAATATACCAGCAGAATTTACCTTAGATATGCCATTATTCTTCGAATACTTTTTCGGTATCAACAGGATTGTTTTCCTGATACAATTTTTGCCCAATTTTACCCTTATCACCTAATGCGCGCCCTTTTATAAGCCATGCAGTTCCAAATGCAAAAAGAGCCAGCGCTTCAAGGGCCAGAGTAGAATAAGTAAAAAGTTTTAAACTCTCTGAAACAGGGACCAAAACAATAGAAATCAAAATAATATAACCACAGGTTCTGTAAATATTATTTTCGTTTAAAATGCTTTTAGGTGTTTCGATATATTTTTCCTGAGTAATTGTAAAAACATTAATAGCAAGCAAAGCCAATATCAAAAACAGCACTGCAGCAAAACCATAATGGAGCCAGCCGAGCCATTTCTCTGTTAATGGAATAATGGTATAGATTTTTTGTGAAATGCTTTCGGGATTTGTGGGAACCAGTGCCACACCAATTGCCATAATTCCGGCAATATTGGTCAGTAAATTATCATTTTTGAAAATTGATTTATTTCCGTGCCCTTTATACCGAATCAAAATAAACCTACAGCACACAAAGTTCCGGTAAAAATTTCCCTTAAATTGGTATAGTAATAATCGCTGACAGAAGGCTGGATTTTGGTTTGAAAAAAAGGAATTAAAGAAAAACTAACCAAAAATACAGGCAGCAAAAATCCCAAATAACCAATTGCCCGTCTGATTCTTCGGTACGTGAAAATATCATAATTTTCAATCTTTATTTCTTTGGTATCTATTATCATAATTTGTAAACAAGAATCAATCAACTATTATTTTCAGCTCTGGTTTCATCAAATCCTGCCGGCCACACTCCATATCTGTTTTTAAATTCTAAAGGAGTTTCCGGCTGTCCCATATTTCCGTAAAATTTATTTACTTCCTGCTCTTTTATCAGCCTTTCCCATGTTTCATCGTCTATTGGTTTTTTTTTGAAAAGAAGCTAGTTTTTCTGATTCCGGATAATGTTTTCTTTCAATATTTCTGTTAATTCTGATTTTTTGTTCAGATGTCAGCCTGACTGCAATTTGTTTCCATATTTCACCAATAGGATTTTTAATTGCTAATTCAGTCAGATTTTGAATTTCTTCTTCACTTAAATTTTTAGGAAAATCATCCAGATTAAAATCTTTCATATAACAAAATTGAATTGTTTGGATCTTTTACAATTGGAAATAAAAATAAATTACTTTCTCGAAAACAAATTCTCTACAACCCAGGCCGGGCCAATTAATAAAAACTGAAGATCTTTTAAAAATGAAGGTTTTTTGCCTTCAATATTATGCCCGTAGAACTGACCAATCCAAGCGATTACAAAAACACCAATAGAGAATGCCCATAACGGAAAAACCTGCCCGATATAATAATTAACAACTAAACAAATTCCTGAAAAAATGGCAATTTTTACGGCCATCGCAATCGATAATCTAATGTAGAAAACAAGGACAAAAAGCAAAACCACAAAAGCCCAATTTTCGATAATTGGTGCATTTAGTTTTAAAATATTCGCAATAATTCCACTAGGAATACTCATTAATAATCCAACGATAGAAAAGTAAATTGCCGGAACACAAATATAATGTATGGCTTTGTTTTTTGGGTTTTGGTGACTTACGGCATATTCTGCAAACCATTTATCTAGTGTTCTCATTTTTGTGGTTTTAAGGTTAGTTAACGTAAATCTAGTAAAATTTCTTTTAGGTTTTACCGTGCTGTATTTTCATAATTTCATCTACGATAGAAACGGCTTTTTGAAATGTTATTCCCTTTTCCTGATCAATTGTCAAAGGATGGTTTTCTTCGATCATTTTTATTTCCGGAATCAATCCTAACCCTTGCTCAATAGCAATACTTTTTAGTGAAATTGTTTTGCCATAAGTTGGCACATCAGTCTGCATCCATCCAAAATATGGTTCCTGATTAACTCTATTTGGATCTTCCCATAAATCCATTCGCAGGCAAAAATTATCTTCGCTTATGGTTGTCCAAACATTAAAAACTAAATTTTCATGATAATCGATTATCGGAATCGTTAACCTGCCGCGATGAAAAAAATGTTCTTCATCGACATAACACCAACTGCCGCCATATTCAATTCTCTGTTCTCTTTCTTCGGATGGAATGGCAAAATAGTAAGCCGGAAATTCATTGCCAAAACATAATGGCATTTCGTCAAAAGTTTCTCCGCAGCAAGAACATTTGTAGTGGTACATTTTAGTTTTTTATTAGATAAAAATAATGTAAAGTTTATTTCTGATTGTAATCAAAAACATTATCCCATAATTCATCGATTGTAACAAGCGCCTTATTTAGCGGAATAACTTCCCATTTTCCGTTGGTTTCTATTCCTAAACCAATGCTTTTTAGCTTTAGTAAAGCATCGTTTACATCAAAATCTAATTCAGTATTTAATTGAGAGGCAAACCAAGACTCAATTTGAGAATCAAGTTCTTGGGCAGTTAACGGATTTTGGCTTTTATTTAAAAAAGTATACGCTAAAATGGTTTCTTTTAAGGCTTCTTCTTCAGATGAGTTTAAAAGAGAATAAAAAGCACCGCTGTTGTTTCCGACATTTTTAAAATACAAACTGTCTGAAAGCATTTTAGAATATCTGATTTTCTTGTTTATGAAATTATTGTATTGTCGAAAGCAGTAAGCAGATAAAATTCCTAAAGCAATTAAACCTTGATTTAAAGAAGTTTTGCTGTTTAGTAAATCGATAGTTTCTCCGGTTTCATAAGCATTGTACATGTTTATTAAGGCGGGAATTACTTTAGCGCTTAATAATGAAATACCTCCAAAAACTCCCGGAACCCAAAGTAACAGTTTGTCTTTTAAAGACATTTTTGGAATTGCATTTGGAAAAATCGTTTCAAGATCATTTTTAGGAACGCGTTTAAAAATCTTTAAAGCAATAGATCCCGGATCAATTGGCATTTTTCCCAATTTGACTTTCTTTTGGGTCAAATAATCGGCGTCGCTGTAATTGAGGTAAATAAGGACACGATCATAATATTCGATTTCAACTTCTTTTTTCCAGAAATAATATTTCTTAACCGTTTCTTTTGCTTTATGATGACCGCGAACATATAATTCGTAATCTTTAAAAGCATGAAAATCAATGGCAAGGTTTAAGCCTATTAAATCAGATTCTGTAAAAGCTTCTTTTAAAGTTTCCTGATCGATTCTGTAATAATTGCCGCGCTCTAAAACAGTACGCAGCGTTTCTTTAAAAACAGAAAAATCGCTTTTACCAATAAAAACTTCGCGTTCTTTTTCGCTCAAATCCGGATCATAAAGCGCGTAGTTTTGCTTTAAATTTCGGTTAAGGTTAAAAGATTCATAATGATAATAATGCTCGATAATATCGAATAACTTTTTAAAATCATCAACTTTTTGTCTGTCATCGGCGAAAGCTGCAATTTGCTGTTCGAGTAAAAATTCTTTATTAAACGGAATATAATGTTCTCGAGTCATATCGATTCAGGGCTTTAATTTGTTTTTTGGCGTGGAATCGCAAAGGTACAAAGGTTGTAAAAAAATCAACGATTGATTATTACTAAAAGATTTATAAAATTAGAATGCTTCGATATGCAGATTTACAGACATTTTACAGGTTTGGTTATTTTGATAAAACAAAAGCCGCAAAGATATTTCTTTACGGCTTAGCTCCTTAGGGGAATACATTAGATTATGCGAGGATCAGCTGCATAACTAAATTGTTTATCTATTTCACGAATAGATGTTTGGCCCATTACATACACTTTGATATAGAAAATCCGGATTTTTCTAACTCTAAGCTTTTGTTTGCTCCTGGAGAAAAAAGCTGGACCGCTCTTTTTGGTAATATTGATCCAAATTGTTTAATGCATAATTATTTACTGCCTATTTCTTTTTTTAATCTATTGGCCTGACTCTCTCTCACGATCTTATATTCGTTGTCAAGCCTCTTATATTCTGCCTTTATTAGATCGCAAATAATGCCTGCACGATCCCCTCGAATTGATTTGCGAATGTAGTCGTAAGAAAAACCGTGTTTTTCTTTAATAATCTTTAACACATCTTGGTTGTAACTTGGCTTAGATTTTATATTTTTGCTCATTGCTTAATTTGTATTAAAAGTAAGACAAATATAGTAAGATATTTCTTAAGAATGAGTATAAATTAGATTATTTCTATAAATAAAAATGAAGCATTATGGCAGAAAATACTATAAACAGGATCAAACAGTATTTAGATTACAGAGGTATTAGAGTGGGTGCCTTTGAAAAAGTGGTGGGTATGTCTAACGGTTCTTTTGCGAGCCAGTTAAAACATAATAAAACGATAGGCGTAGATAAGTTAGAAAATATCTTAAAAAAATATACAGATATTGATATAGATATAGAATGGCTTTTAACCGGCGAGGGAGACATGATTAAACTGAATGTTTTACGTGAAAAGGGAGAGGTTTATAAAAAAACAGAAAAGCTTAATGAACACGAAATTAACTACAAGGATCTGGCTGAAGCCAGAAAGGAAACAATTGAAAGTCTAAAAAAGATTATTCAGCATCAGGATGAACAGATTGCTGCTTTTAAACAAAACAATCAATAGCGTAAAGTACTAAAAAGAAAAAGTGAGATTTCTAATCGTTACCAGCGATACGAAATCTCACTTTCTTGTTCCAAAAAAATTGACAAAATTTACAAGTTTTCCTTTCGGAAGACTATATTCTAAAAGAAAAAATTATTCCCTGCAATTTTACCACTTATTAAAATTCTGGCAATACGTATTTATACCTGTTTTTAGGTTTTTTTTTCAAGGTTCAAAGTTACAGAGGTTCAAAGGGACAAAGATTTCCTTAATTGAGGTCTGATTTTTTTAACTCGATTATCTGCTGAATGTATTGTATTAAGTTTTCTCTTTCTATCGAAAATTGAGCATTTTCACTTTCGGTGCGAAGGTATAAATCTGCAATAGTTTCGGCATCCATGTTTTTATTTAGATAATGATCCTGTGCATATTGTATAAGATTTTCTAAAAAAAGTTCTTTTTGTCTTCCTTTTTCCAGCGTTTCTTCGTCGCCATTTTTTATTTTTTCAATTTCAGACTCCGGTAAATCAATAGTAAGGTACGTTATATCTACGGGAACTTTAGAAAGCATTTCGGGAGTAGTTTTTCCAGAACCATTGCAGTAGGCGCAGGGAGCCGGAACCCATTTTAATAGTTTGTTTAAACGCCTGATATCATCCCAATCAACAAAACCTTTCCCAAGACATCTGGGACATTGTAAATCTGATTTTTTAAATAGGAAATTAAAAATGGACATTTTCTAACAAATTATATTAACATTTCTTAGTACGCTAAGGTAATTATTTATGTAAGAAAATTATTTTGAATGTGTATTTTTTTTTGCAGAATAAGATTTCCTGAAATGAATTCATACTTTTTGAACTTTTGAAATAACTCTTTTGTATGCAAAATTGAATTTTAAACATGGATATTAGATAACCTATAAATAAAAAATGTAGAAAACGGTTTTGGGCTTAATGTTATAAATTTGAATAAAGATTTTAAGAGACTATAACATAAAGTATACAATACAGATGGAAAATATGCACACAACCAAAATCCAAAATTTCTTTAGAGTTCTATTAGGGCTTTTTATGATTACGGCAGCAATAGGACATTTTACTTTTCAAAGAGCCGATTTTCAGGGACAGGTTCCAAATTGGGTTCCGCTGGACAAAGATCTTGTTGTAATTCTTTCCGGAGTTGTTGAAATAGCTTTAGGACTTAGTATGCTGTTTCTAACAAAATATAAAGTATTCGTAGGGATTGCACTAGCGGTGTTTTATGTATTGGTTTTCCCAGGTAACATCGCCCAATATTTAAACCAAACTCCCGCCTTTGGACTCGACACAGATCAAGCGCGTTTAATAAGATTGTTTTTTCAGCCTGTTTTGATTTTCCTGGCTTTGTGGTCGACTGGGGCGATTGGGTATTTTAGAAAAGAAATTATTCAACAATAGAAATGCCGTATTTAATATTGCTGTCTGCAAATATTGATTTTAGCATATCGTACTTTTCATTGCAATATTCGCCAATGCTAAATCTTTTATCGCTCGATTTGTAGTTATTACAGCCAAAACAAATTTCGAGGTAAGCGACAATTCGATTATTTGAATCGAGAAACATAATAGCATTTCTTGGCATATAACACATCACTTCTGCATCTTCGTGAGGAAGTCTTGTATACGTGAAATTAAAAATAATATCAGATAATTTATTTATTTGCTCTGCACTCAATACAGCAGTTTCATTGTATAATTCAGATCTAAAAACATCTTTTCCCAATACAATTGAATTGATGTGTTTTATTAAACTTTGTCCGGGATATTCATCGGGTTTACCTTTAAAAGACACGATTTTAATTTGCTGAGATTCAGAAAAAGGAAAACGGAGTAATCTTTCTTTTTCTGAAATATTTTTTGTTCTAATACATTTCCCATTATCATAAGTAGATTGCGAAAAAGAATTTTGAACCAGTAAAAGTATTAGAAACAAAAAATTCCTCATTTTTTTTAAATGTTTTTAAAACGAAAATAAAACTTATAAATGTAACTTTTGAGGTTTTTAAAGAATTTAAAAAACGGGGACAAATAAGTTTTTCATCTCTGGCTTTGCATTTATTGAAATTTTTCTAATTCAATTGCTTCGTCAAAATATGGTTTAAACTTATCAGACAGATTTTTATCTTTAAATTTTATTATAGTGTAAGAGCTGTCAAAAGCGATAATTTCAATTATAGAATTTTCAATTTGAAAGTTTCCATTCTCCCAAATCAAATCATTTCCGTCTGCAAAAGGCAGATTATTTTCATCAAAAGATATTAGTTCATTTTCTGAAAAACCAGACACGACACCCCAAATTAATTGTGTATTAGAATTCAGGATTTCGTGAAATTCCTTACTCTTTAAAACAAAAAAATCTTGTTCGTGATGTATTGGGAGTATTTTATCTGATATAAATTCGAAATCACTTATAACCAGTTAAAGGATTCTATTTCTGATGAAATTGGTTTTAATAATTCTGCTAAGTTAGTGTGGAAATCTAGTTTATCTGTGTGTTGAATTATCCAATTCATTTGTTAATTATTTAGCTTGAAAAGGCAACATATAAGAACTTCTTACGATTCTGTTATTTTGTTTTGCAGGTGCCCATTTCATAGCTTTAAGTGCTTTGGTAAACTCTTTTGTTAATTCAGGACTGTTACTTCTTAGAATTTGTATATCACTTAAGCGTCCGTTTTTTTCAATTATAAACTGAGCAAATACTTTTTGAGAACCTTGTTGTTCGAGTATTTCTTTATTGATTTTAATTTTCTTTTCAAGAAAAGCAAAAATAGCTTTTTCACCACCCGGATATTCAGGGTTTACTTCAACTTTTCCGGCAATAAATACATCTTTATCATAATCAATTACGACTTGATCTATTTTTTCAAAGTCGTCAACGGTTTTGGTTTCTTCGCGATTTTCCTGGTTTTCGGTTTGGGCAAATGAAATTGTGGTGATTAGTAGTGTGAATAATAAGATTAGGTTTTTCATTTTTTTTGGAATTTGGGGTTGTTTTTTGGTAATGCTAATGTAAGGATTTTGTGTTTTTGTAGAGAAGTTAAGGGATTAAAAAAGCTGCTAGAGTTTTTGGTTCTGCAGCTTTTTGTGTATTTTCTTTTAAGTTTTTAATATATTCTCTTGCTGGTCCGAACGTTTCGCTCGTACAGTCAAGTAGACATACTTGTTCACGAGCGAGACGTTCGTGCCAGCAGGTGAGACTTTCCAAAAGCCTCTTTTTATTTAATATTTTTTTCTGGGATTATTTCAATGTAATTATTGTAACCATCTCTAAGAGCTAATTTGTTTAATGTGTAAATGAATCTGTCAAATTCTCTGTTAAGTATAAGATCATAATCATCAGACATTGCATTAAATTCATTAGGTAAAAGATTTGAAATGGCATAATTTACTCCTGCAAGAACAGTAGGAAAATCAATTATATACAAATTTCCATTTGTAATTATTGTTTCAACCTCAATATTTCTTGGCCTGCCAAGATATTCAAAGGAAAGTTTGCGAGTTTTAAACTTATTTTTTATTGCCTGGAATTGACTATTTACATCAGAAGTTAACCTTTCTGGTATTATTATTTTGATTTTACACTTTTCATGTTTGGTACCATCTTCATCACTAATCCCATTATTTTGAATTAAGTGTAAACATGTAGGTTTGATGAAATTTTCGAAATAAACGGCTGCTAGGGTTGAAGAAGGGAAAAAATTTATTCCTGAATCGCTTTGATTTTTAAAAGCATCTTTTATTAAAGCTATTGCATCTGTAAAAGTTTTCATTTCTTTTCTATCAAATCTTGCCAACGAAATACCTTTAATATCAGATAATAATTTAATTTCTTTATCTATTAAAAATGCACAATTGTTTAAACCTAGTCTACCTATAAAAAGCCCCAGTTCAAAAAGAATATTATCCCTAGGCTGAAGTTCTTCTTTTCCCCTGTATTCAACCTTATCATCCTTAGTTCCTATTAGTATTCCAAAATCAAATTGTAATGTTGCTCTAATTAAATCATTAAGATAATTATTGTTTAATCTAAAAATTGCTTTCTCCCAGACGTCTTCGTTCCAGATAGTTACCTCAAAATCATTTTCTATTTCTAGTAAAGTTTTGGCGGCGTTTGCTAATGTCATTTCTTCAGATGATGATCCTATAAAAATTTTTTTCTTTCTCATTTTATGAATATATTAAATTACCTTTTTCAAAGTAGGTATTGTAAAGCTCTTTTTGTACATCTTCAATTAGTTGATCTAAATCTTCTTTTAAACGTTTCATGTCATTTACGCAATCGGAGTTTAATGGTCTTTCAGTTCCATTTGGACATTGGATAGACTCTCGATAAATTTGGTTATTAATTAATTTATAAAGGTGTAAGCTTGTAGATTTTGCAATACTTAGTTCGTTTCCTGTCTTATAAGTTATGTCTTCGTTTGAAATTGAATGAATAATAGTGGTAATTAAGAAACTATTTAGATTAATAGATTCATTATCTGCTTTTAGCGTTTTTAAAAGTCGGATAGCTTTTCTTGATCCATCATTTGTGTTGTCCCCCTTGTAATTAACAGCACTAATATGAGCAAAAGGATAATCTAATATCTTTTGTTCTTTTTGGAAATCAAATAAATAAATTCCTCTGTAATACTCATTGTTTGTTTCTTTGTATTTTTTTGTATTGTACCAAAAACAGAAAACTACATCTACTTTCCGATTAAGGTTTTTATTAAAAATATAAATACTCTTTTTGCCCTCAGTATTTACAATGTCATAAATATTTTTCAAAATCTTAATTGATTGCGTGCGTAATTCTTTAATGTCAGAATTTGGTACAGATGTTGTATATGGGGTATCATTGGGTAAATCAGGTGCTAAATAGTGATAGTCATCAATTATTGTCAATAAATCAAAATCACTATGAACTTTAATATTTGTAGAAGTCATAACAGAACCTTGAGTTCTATATGATCGATTAAAATTTAAATTAAAACCATTTTCTAAGTGATTTTGAACTTTTGACGCAGCCTCTTGAGTTTTTTGGTTATATCTTTTATCAATTTTTTGCATTGATTCCATTAAATATTTTATATTTTTTGGAATTTCATTTAAACTGAAGGATTTAGTGAGATTTGATTCGTGTAATTCTTCATCGTATCTCCTGTTTTGAAGATTTCTCAATCTGGTTTCATAGTCTAATGGCATAGTTTTTTGTTTTTGGTTAAAGAATTTATTTATTGAGTTTTTCTTTTTTTCAAATTTTATATTTTATTTTTGAGTTGAATTACGGATTTCCGTAATTCAATATATTTATTTTCAGACAATTATATCAATAAATAAAAAAACATCACCAAGTATTTTTACGCATTTTTTATATGCTAAAAACAAAAAAGCCCAACCTAAAAAAGTTGAGCTTTTCAAAAATTATCTAATATCAAAATTGACAAATTACCTAATAGAAAGATTGTCTATTAAAATCTGATATTTCCTTCCAACAGGAATAATTTCCCCATTAGACATAGTAAGATTTTTAAAAGTAACTTCAGAGATTTTGTTTACGTTTACAATAAAAGAGCGATGCACCTGAACAAAACTCGAACTATCAATTTCGGAAGCGATACTTGAAAGTGAACCATAAACAATATGCGGTAAATTAAGTTTCGTACAGTAAAGTTTCATATAGTTGCCAAGACTTTCGATATAAATAATATCACAAAGCGGCATATCTATTGTTTGTCCGTTTAGACGGTAAGAAAGGTTTTTTGTGCTGGTATTATTTTCTTTTTTCAGACTGTTGCCGGAAAAATAAGTTTTAGCTTTTTCGATTGCTTTCGCAAATTTATCAGGTGAAATAGGTTTAAGCAGATAATCGATTGCATCGTTTTGGTAAGCCGAAAGTGCAAAATCAGAATAAGCTGTTGTGACAATTGTAAGTGGTCGGTTAGGCTGGAGTTCCATTAATTCGACACCCGAAATTACAGGCATATTAATGTCCAGAAAAATAATATCATATTGATTGGCATTAAGAAGTTTTAGGGCTTCCATGCCGCTAAAAGCACTACCGGAATGTTCCAGTTCCTCAAACTTTGAAATATGCGAGGCAAGCGCTTTATGCGCCGGCGATTCGTCGTCGACTATAAGACAGCGGTAGGTAAGTGCCATATACTTAATTTTACAACAAACATATTTTTCTCTTTTTCACAGCTTAAATTGTGCCTTAAACGGTAAACTTCCAATCGTCTTTTTAAATTTTCAATTCCAATTCGGGTTCCCGAAAGCCGTGATCCGGATTCCAGATAATTGTTCTTAATGGTAAAAGTCAAATTTCGTGATTTTACTTTTAAATCTAATTCAATAAAAGGCATTGGAGTTTCGGCAGAAAATTTAACCGCATTTTCTACCAAAGGTAAAAAGAATAAAGGCGGAATCTCGATTTCATCAAAATCACCTTCAAAATTCTGAGTAATATTCAACCGATCATTCCTAAAAGAATAATATTCAATGTATTTTTTTACGAAAGCAATTTCTTCGGCAACTAAAACATAATCCTTTTTAGTAGCTTCAATTTGATAACGCAGTAAATCTGAAAGATTCAGGATTCTGTCTGGAACTTTATCCGGTTCAGATAATGCTTCTCCGTAAAGGTTATTCATGGCATTCAATAAAAAATGCGGATTAAGCTGTTGTTTTAAAAAGGAAAGTTCAGACTTGAAATTCATAATATCCTTATCAGCATCCATGATTTTTTTTGTAATTACAACATGAATAAAATAGAAAAACATTCCGTTGATAAGCAGCGATAATATCTGCAGTGTTTTAAAATTTCCGAAACCAACTAAAGGAAAAAACCAATTAATAAAAAAGTAAAAAGAAGTCCAATACGTTAAAAAAAGCAGAAAGAATATTTTGACCTTTTTTTTGAATAATAATCGTTTAATTATAAATAGATTAAAAACAGTAATCCAGAGAATACAAGGAAAATATCCTATTGCAATTTTAGTGATCATGTAACAAAAGTCATGACCAGCTAAACGAAGTTCATCATACACACAGGCAAAAATTACCATAAGTATGAAGGTATGCACGATGAGGTTTCTTAAGAAAAAGTTTTGGTAAATTTTGAGGATTTTCATGAAGGCAAAAATAGTGTAATATTATAGTTCATAGCTATTTGAGGATAATATTTTATACAAACGCCATTCGTATAAATGATACGCCGTTGGTATAAATATCCTATTATAATAGGTAACTCTAAAGTATTTTTGACTTCGAATTTAATTATCCTCCAAAACCAAAAAAGACATGGATTTTATTTTGTCACAGCATTTTTTATTTAAAAAGGAATTTAAAAACCGTAGAATTTCCTTAAGTAAAATCAAACACTGGAAGTTTTTACTCAAATTTAAAAGGCGTTTATGAGCTGAATCAGTCGGAATTTAAATCCGTGGCTGCCTACGATTATTGCTTTACGCCAGAATTAGAACATCTTATATCTTTTTCAACGAAATTAATCCCACAGTTTAAAAATTAAATTAATAATTATGGTTGTTGAAATTTTTAAAACAAACGTCTGTAAAGAATCAGACAAAAACTATGTAACCGCCGTTATCCAGACTCAGTTTCCGGATTATAAAATCAATTTTGACCTTGAAGACTGCGACAAAATACTGCGTGTAGAAGGCGTAGAATTGCATTGCGATAATATTATAGATTACGTTAATTGCCTCGGTTATACCTGTATTCGTTTAGATTAACATTTTATTAAACAAAACAGGTAGAAATACGCAGCTAAATATATCAGTTTATAGATAGTTTTGCATAATATTTCATTCTAAAAATCAAAAAAATCAAATGATAAGTTTTATACTTTCGGTTTTCGTTTTTCTTTTAAAACAGTTTTGTTAGATAATTGTACGGTTTCTTGTAAATACTTTTTCCACTAGAGAAGGTTAATTCTATTTGGGCATTATTTTCTACATTTGTGCCTTATGAAAAAAGCTTTCCAACTCTTCGATTTTACCCAAAAGGTCAATTATAAAAATGAAATTTTAGCTGGATTTACTGTCGCTATGACGATGATTCCAGAATCTTTGTCGTTTGCTATTTTGGCTGGTTTTCCACCTTTAGTTGGTTTATACGCTGCTTTTATTGCCGGATTAGTGACTGCGATTTTTGGCGGAAGACCCGGAATGATTTCGGGCGGAGCGGGAGCAACGGTAATCGTTTTGATTGCTTTAATGAAATCTCACGGAATCGAATATGTTTTTGCAGCCGTCGCACTTGGCGGTGTCGTGCAAATTTGCATTGGACTTTTTAAACTCGGAAAATTTATTCGTTTAGTGCCGCAGCCTGTTATGTTTGGTTTCGTAAATGGTTTGGCTGTTGTGATTTTTATGTCGCAGTTGGAGCAGTTTAAAACTGTAATTAACGGACAGGTTTCCTGGCTTCAGGGAACGCCTTTGTATATTATGTTAGGCTTGGTTGCGCTTACGGTTGCGATTGTTTTGGTTTTTCCTAAAATCACAAAAACAGTTCCTGCATCTTTGGTTGCCATTATGATTGTTTTTGCTTTGGTAATTGTATTTAATATCGAAACCAAAACAGTCGAAGATATTGCTTCGGTTCAAGGCGGATTTCCACCATTTCATATTCCAAATATTCCAATTTCTTTTGAAACTTTAAAAATAATATTTCCGTATTCTGTTATTGTTGCGGCTGTTGGTCTGACCGAAGGTTTGCTTACGCTGAATTTAGTTGACGAAATTACCGGAACGCGTGGAAACAGTAATCGTGAATGTATTGCGCAAGGAAGTTCGAATATTTTAAACGGTTTTTTCTACGGAATGGGAGGCTGCCCAATGATTGCGCAGACTTTGGTAAATCTTGGTGCTGGTTCAAGAGCAAGACTTTCTGGGATTATTGCGTCTTTGACGATTTTAATAATCATACTTTTTGGAGCGCCTGTAATTGGAAAATTACCAATGGCGGCTTTAGTCGGCGTTATGATGATGGTGGCGATTACCACTTTTGAATGGGCAAGTTTCAGGATTATCAACAAAATGCCAAAACACGATATTTTCGTTGGAATTTTGGTTGCCTTAATTACAATTGTATTGCACAATCTGGCTTTGGCGGTTTTAATTGGCGTGATCATTTCAGCTTTGGTTTTTGCCTGGGAAAGTGCTAAAAGAATTCGTGCCAGACATTTTATTGATGAAAACGGAGTCAAACATTACGAAATTTACGGCCCTTTATTCTTTGGTTCTATAACTGCTTTTTTGGAAAAATTCGATGCGCAAAATGATCCAAATCATGTAATTATAGATTTTAAAGAAAGCCGTGTTTCAGATATGTCGGCGATTGAAGCTTTGAATAATCTGACCAGAAAATACAATCAGGAAAATAAAACCATAGAATTACAGCATTTAAGCCCAGACTGCAGGCAATTACTTAAAAATGCCGATGCCGTTATTAATGTCAATGTAATTGAAGATCCTACATACAAAGTAGTGTCTTAATAATGGTGAATTGTTAATTATTAATTGTGAATTAATTTATCCGTCCCAATTTTCTGTAGAGACGCACAGCAGTGCGTCTCACGCAACGTAACCACAATGTTTGATATACGAAACGTAGACGCACTGTTGTGCGCCTCTACAGATATGCATTGTGTAAATCATTATCTAATTATCAAAAATTATCTAAAGATTGTCAGGCTGAGCGAAGTCGAAGCCCACGTGCTAATTGGAACGCCGTTCGACTTCGCTCAGGGTGACAATCTGTTCGTAATATAATTAATTATGAAAGATGGCAATTCAAAAATTCCAATTTTCTGTAGAGACGCACTGCTGTGCGTCTCACGCAACGTAACCACAATATTTGATATACGAAACAGAGACGCACTGCTGTGCGCCTCTACCAATATGCGTTATGTTAAACCATTATCTCATTTTCTAATTATTAAATTATCTAATTTGTTTGATTTTCGTAACTTTGCAAAATGAAACTGACAGAAACCTTAGAAGATTTTTACACGATCAAAGTAAATGGAATGCCTGAGAATCTTAAAAAAGAGATTGGACATTTTAATGTTTTTAAATTGGATGATTTTGTTGGAAGTATCTGTAAACCATTTCCGTATACTCGGAAAGACTTTTATAAAATCAGTTTGATCATCGGGAAAAACAAAGTACATTATGCCGATAAGATTTCGGTTATAGAAGATCAGGCTTTGTTTTTTGCTAATCCGCAAATTCCGTATAATTGGGAACAGGTTGATGAAAATCAAACCGGATTTTTCTGCATTTTTACCGATGCTTTTTTTAGTCAATATGGAAATTTAAAAGAATACCCTTTATTCCAACCGGGCGGAAATCCGATTGTTCCGATTTCTATGGAATTGGCCGAATCTTTAAAAACGGTTTATTTAAGAATGTTTGATGAAATCAATTCTGATTATGCATTTAAATATGATGTACTCCGAAATCTGGTTTTCGAAATTATTCATCTCGCACTTAAAACGCAGACTGTAACTACTTCATTATACAGTAAATCAAACGCCACAATCCGAATTTCTTCCTTGTTTTTGGAATTATTGGAGCGCCAGTTTCCGATAGAATCGATTACGCAGCAAGTTAATTTTCGCTCGCCTTCAGAATATGCAAGTCAGTTAAATGTGCATGTGAATCATTTGAATAAAGCATTAAAAGAAACTACCGGAAAAACAACATCGCAGATTATTTCAGAGAGAATTGTTCAGGAAGCGATGATTCTGCTCAAACAAACCAATTGGAATATTAATGAAATTGCATGGTGTTTAGGGTTCGAAGAATTGTCTCATTTTATCAATTTCTTCAAAAAAAATGTTCAGGTTTCACCTAAAAACTATCGTTTGGCCGAAATTGTTTGATTTTTGTAACTTCTTGCTTGATTACTTTAATTTTCCAGAAGTACTTCGCTTATACCTTTGTCCTGTAATTAAAACGTAAAAATTTAAAATCATGGGACATAACAAAGTTTGGTTTATCACAGGTGCTTCAAAAGGACTTGGATTAGAATTGGCTAAAAAATTATTGGCAGAAGGTTTCAAAGTTGCTGCAACATCAAGAAGTCAGGAAGCTTTAGTGAAAGTATTAGGAAATCCATCAGATAATTTTCTTCCTCTGGAAATGGATTTAGTTAATGAGAAAAGCGTTAAAAATGCAATTGAATTAGCTGTCAGCCATTTTAAAACAATTGATGTTTTAGTAAACAATGCAGGTTATGGTTTATTAGGAACATTAGAAGAATTAACTGATGCAGAATCAAGAAAAAATTACGAAGTAAATGTTTTCGGATTATTGAATGTGATCAGAAATACAATGCCGTATATGCGTGCTGCGAGATCTGGACATATTTTTAATATTTCTTCTGTTGGAGGTTATTACGGAGAATTTCCGGGATGGGGAATTTACTGTTCTACAAAGTTCGCTGTTGCTGGTTTAACAGAATCGTTATCGGCAGAAATAAAACCATTTGGAGTTCATGCAACGATTGTTTATCCTGGCTATTTTAGAACAGATTTCTTAAAAGACAGTTCTTTATTATTACCAGAAAATCCAATTGCGGAATACAAAAACGTAAGAGAATCTGAAAGCGCTCACAAAGACGATATCAACGGAAATCAGCCTGGAGATCCTGTAAAATTAGCAGAAGCATTAATTAAAGCGAGTCAGGATCAAAATCCACCGTTACATTTGTTTTTAGGAGAGGATGCCTACAATATGGCAAATCAAAAAATAGCAAGTGTTCAAAGTGAATTGGAACAATGGAAATCAGTTTCTGTTTCAACTGGGTTTTAAAAAAGGTTTTAACCCAGCATTTTTTGTCGGTGTAAAAGCCCCCAATAATGCAATTCGTTTAGAACATTTTCTAAAGATTTTCCATGCTCTGTAATAGAGTATTCAATAGTTGGCGGGAAAGTATCGTAAACTGTCCTTTTTATCAGTTGATTGCTTTCGAGGCTTTTCAGCTCTTTGGATAAGGTTTTGTCAGTTATTCCGGTAACAGCTTTAGATATTTCGTTGAAGCGTTTATTTTCTGTCGAAAGAGAAAACAGGATTAGCAATTTCCATCTTCCTTCCAGAGCTTCTAAAGCATCTTTGATTGAAAGTGCAGTTTTTGGACATCCGCCTTTAATTAGCATTTTAGTTTATTTTAGAATTATACCACTTTCACTTTGGATAGCACTTTCCAAAGTGGAAGTACTGTAAATAAGGAAGTAAATATAAATATTTTTGAGATCTTAATTTATAATTTATCTCAAATGGAAAAACTACCACATTCGAAAACAGTTCTTATTATGCTATGGACATCACAGATTATTTTATCTGTATGTTTTATTTGGGGAGGATCAATGAAATTATTTCTTTCAATAAAAGAATTATCTATGATGTGGCCTTGGGCAGGTGAAGTTCCTGTTGCATTGGTAAAAGGAACGGGAATAATTGATTTACTGGCCGGAATAGGGATTATAATTCCGTCATTTATTCAAAAACCCAGACTTGTATGGTTAACGGCTATTGGAATAATTGTTCTTATGTTTAGTGCCGGTATTTTTCATATCTGCAGAGGAGAAGCTTCTCAAATAGGTATTAATGTTTTTCTTGCTATTTTCGCAGCTTTTGTTGCTTGGGGAAGAAAATAATAAAAAAAAGCCTCATAGAAATTCTATGAGGCTTTTTTGTTTCAATTATGTCTTGTCCTGAAATAGCGATACAAAAAAAAAGATCGTTATGGAAAAACAAAC
>NZ_JBMDIY010000035.1:0-67489 GCF_057808895.1 Flavobacterium sp. FG68 | reverse complement strand
TAAAGTTAAGATTTAGTTCTTAACTAGAACTCCATGCTAAGTTAGCACATCCACATCTCATTTATAAATAAAAGCCCTATTCCCCAGATGAAAATGGCAATATTTGCTGGTGTTATATATTTTTTCATACTAAAATTATTCTTTAGGATATCTGGTTTTAATAAAAAAACAGCTCAAATGAATGAGCTGCTTTCTCCAAAATAAAAATTAAAACTAAAAATTACTATAATTGATATGTTGTTGTTCTAAAGTTATTCGTAGAACTTGTAACTGTATAAATGTTGTTTGTAAACTGGATTTTAAATGCTTCTTTTTTCAAATAAAGTCCTGCTGCGTTGAAGAATTCATCGTCAAGATTTTTTAAGAATGCCGGAGCCGGAATAAATGCTGATCCGTTATCCCATGAATCGTGAGTTAGAATAATTCGTTTGTTTGTATCATCTGCACTTGTTGTAAAGTTGTGATAAACACTTGGTCTTCCGCCTGCGAAACGATATTCGATATAGTTACCAAAAGCTGAATTGAAATAAATTTGAATTCTGGTTATTTTTTGGTTTGCCGGTAATGTAGCATTTGCAGCGTCAAATAATGTTTTAAAGTATGTAGACGTTGTTGGCGCTGTATAAAGGTTTGCAGTAATAAAACTGATAACCATTTGCGGCTTACCATCCAGGAAGCTTTTATAGTCATCTGTAATGATCAATGGCTTATTAGAATATTTAATTTCAGCCTTCACTCCTCCAGTTCCTGTTGCTGTAAAGCTTCCGTCAGCATCATTATACACAAAATTTGATAATTTTTGTCCGCCTACTTCTACAGCCGGGCTTACTACAATTCCGGTTGGCGTGTATCCTACTCCCATATTGTAGCTTATAGAATAACCAGTTTCGATAGAATTTGACTCTGCAAAACGAGTTACTTCGCTAAAAGAAAAATCGAATTTGTGTGTTGTTGTTCCGTCTGTAGTTTCTAATAATCTAAAAAGTGGTCTATCGTCACTTCCAATAACGTTTTGCTCCATTACTAAATTCTGAGGCAATTTTGCCCAATCATCAGCAGTTGCTTTTACAAAACGAATTTCTGTACCGTTTCTATTTGCTTTAAAAATGATTTCTCCGTTTTCTTGCCCGTAGTATAAAAACTGAAAATCTCCTAAATATCCTTTTGCTCTTAATGCCGGAATTGGATAATTATCTGACTCAGATAAAAGGTGAATTCTGTTTTTTGTAGTAAATATCAAACTTACTGTACTTCCAAGCTGAATAGCGTATTCACTTTTGTATACATTAGTATCTGCATCAAAATCAGAAGCCATTTCTACAGTTCCGTCTTGTGCAAACTTAAACAAGTGTGTGTATCCGCCTAAAACTGTATTATCTGTAAAATAAACCGCTTTCCAGCCAAATTGTGATGAAAGTAATGCAGTATTAAGTTCAGATTTTTGATTGTTGATACGCGTTGTAGGCGTTTCGTCAAATAATTGGTCGGCATCTGTATTGTTATTACAGCTGCTTAAATGCAGTATCAAAATAGCTGCAAATAAATACTTATATATGTTTTTTATTTTCATGATACTTGTGTTAGTTGTTTATTACAGCAGTTGTGTTTTTCTCAGCTTCGTCTCTTAAAGCATAAAAATCCATGTTGAATGCTTCTTTGAAATATTTTACTACCAAGGCTTCTTTTGTTTTTAATGCCTGATATGCAAAAGGACTTTCGATGCCATCTAAAAATGCTTCGTATTCTGCTTTTGTAAAAATTAAAATCATTGAAGCAGTTTCTGCAAAGTCTTCATTAATGTTTGATCTTGCATAAGATGTAATAAACCCGATTTCATTTGATTCCGGAATATCATAATTATACCAGTCTGCTGTATATCCTACAGGTGTTACTGCAGCCCAAGCTTTTTCGTCAAAAGGTTTGTTTTGATTCAAAATATGGATGTACTCGTGCTGGATTGTATGTATAAATTCTGAAACGTTTGCACGATCTGACTGATCGATATAATCTGTTTCAAACAATGTAACACGCTGTCCTCCTTCGGCTAAACCTAAAGTTCTTGTTCCAACACTGTTTAAGTTTACTCCTCCAACTAAAACAATTTCTCTTGGTGCGATTTTTTTAACGAAATCTGCACCTCCAATTGTTGAATAGCTTTTTAACCAAATTTCTTCAACAATTTCAAGCGCCGGCTGCACTTTGTCTATTGTTGGCGGAAATAAATAACGGCTGTTATCTACTGTATTTTGGTTCCATTTGTATTGTACATTAATATTAAATGGGTTTAAGTATGTAGTTGTAATCCAGTTGTCTAAGGCCGTTTTTGTTGGCTGTGTAAAGTCTAACTGGCTTTCTCCCGGCTGATCATCGCTTCCGCATGAAATTAAAGCTGCCGAAACCAAGGCCATAACGATAATTTTATTGTATTTGAATAGTTTCATAAGTTTTTAATTTTAAAGATTATCTAGGATTTAATTCGACACCTGTATTTGATGCATGCAAAGGAATTTGTATTGCTCTGCGGTTGTCATCTTTTACTAAAGTGTTTACCGGTTTGTTTGTTGTTTCGTGATTCACTACGATATTAAAACGTTTTACATCAAACCATCTCATTCCTTCGTGTATAAAATCTCTACGTCTTGTTTCTGCAATTGCTTTTACGTATGATGTTTGTACTGGTGTCATTGTGTAAAATGGCGTGTACTCATCTGCAATTACCGGATATTTAGCTACCACTTTTGCTTCTGTAAGCTTATCTGTTGGTACATATCCTACAGTTCTTGTTGATAGAAAATATTCTAACTCGTCGTTTGCTGTTGCAATATCTCCTTTCATTACGTGAGCTTCGATTCTGTTCAAGAAAAACTCATCATTACTTAATAAAACTTCCGCAACATATGGATCTCCAATTCCTGCTGTTACATTTGAATATTTGAAATATTCATAAAATTTAGGAAGGAATACTGTTATACTGCTGTTTGATGAGTAAAAATTGTATAACCAAGGTTTATTAAACAAACTTGTTGCTGTACCAAAAATATCCGGATATCTTGCTCCCGAAAGGTAAAAACGGTTTGAATAGTATGATCTGCTTACAATTGAATTTGCTGAAACGATTAATAAATTTGTTTCGGCATCACTGCTTGCGTAAGCTAATCTTTGATCAACGGCGCTCAATAAATCATAAGATGCAAAATCTCTTAATTTTCCAACTGGTTTTGAACCTAAATCGCTTGTTAATTCAAGTACTCTGTCCCAGTCTCCTTTTATTAAATAAAATCTGCTGGCAAAAGCTTTTGAAGCGCTTACATTGAAATGGAATTTTGGTTGTTTGTAATCGTTTGTTACGATTTTCAAACCGTCTTCGATATCTTTTTCAATAAAGTCAAAAACTTCTTTTACTGTATTACGTTTGTATTTTGTAACCAATTCAGTTTCTGGTTTTGTAACGTAAGGAATTCCTAAATCTGATGCAGCAGTTGCAGGATTATAACGTTTTGACCAAAGTGAAACTAACATAAAATGAGAATATGCTCTTGCGATTAATGCTTCTCCTTTTTGCGGGTTCAAACTTGCAGGGCTTCCTAAATCTTCAATTGCTTCTAATGCTTTGTTAGCGTGTGCAATTGCAGTGTAGCAGGCATCCCAATAGTAAGCCTGAGTATCTATATCTGTTGTTTCTGTTTGAATATCCCAGTTATAGCTTTGCTCATTTTTTCTTATTGTTTCTGCCATTCCGCTGTCAAAAACATTATCTGACATTGTTTCTGCAATATCAAAATAACTCATTTGCGGATAGGCTTGAACTAGTATTTCTGAGATTTTTGCAGGTGTGTCAATTTCTGTTCTGTTATCTGGTTTTTCCGAAAGGAAATCATCACAGCTAGTAATACTACTCGTAAGTATTAAAAGGGATAATGCTATTTTTAAGTTTTTCATGTTTCTGACTATTATAATGAAAGGTTTAAAGTAAAGGTGTATTGAGATGTTACTGGTAAAGCAACTCCTCCAGAATTACGAAACTCAGGATCCTGACCGTTTAATCTTTTATCAGAGTAAAGTAACCAAGGATTAACTGCAGAACCTTTTAATGTAAAAGTGCTTAGTCCCAATTTTTTCTTGAAATCTTTAGGGAATTCCCAGCTTAATGAAATGTTTTTCAAACGAATGAAATCACCATCTGCAATACGAGCATCTGAATAGTTATAAGTATTATAAGCTCTTGCTAGTGTACGTTCTCCACCGTAATTAGCATTTAAACGTCTGTCTGCAATAACCGGAATGTTTGTAATATTCTCATCTCCAGGATTGATCCAACGGTTTGTAAAATCTTTTGTAAATACTGTTAAATCATCATAAGTACTATCATACACAGGGTTTAAACGAACTTTGTTTCCTCCTGATCCAACAAAAAACACATATAATGACCAGTTTTTGTACGTAAAAGTATTTGCTAAACCTATAGATTTGTTTGGCTCGATTGATCCTTCATATTTAAGATATTTCGTAACATTTAAATTATCCTGAAAGTTAGCATCTGTAATATTATTTTCTGCTCCGTCTTGTAATATAAAGGTTGGAAGACCTTGATTATTTAAACCTGTAAATTGGTAAGAATACAATGAGTTTCTTGGGTGTCCAACTGTGTTTCCTCCGTTTGCATCAATTAAATCGAATGCAGTTGGTGTGTTTTCTAACTTTGTAATTTCCTGGTGGTATACAGAAAAGTTAAGTGTTGTAGACCATTTAAAATCTTTGTTGTCAAAGTTTTTAGTTGTAATACCAACCTCTAAACCTTTAGTTTCCATATCTGCATTGTTTCCTTGTCTGATTCTTTGTCCTCCAATTCCTGAAGTAATTACGTAATCAACTAAGTCAAATGCTTTACGACGGTAAACATCTGTTGTTAACTGTACTCTGTTATTGAACATTCCAAGGTCAAGACCAATGTTTGTTTCAAATTGTTTTTCCCAAGTTAAATCACTGTTTTGCAATTCGTCAATTCTAATTCCAGTTTCTCTGTCATCAAGATTAAAACGATCTGTAACATAACTTTTGTAGATTGCCAATGAGTTTGTTGCCGGTCCTGCAGTAGCTGTTAAACCATAAGAAGCTCTAAGTGCCAATGTATTTACTGATTCTACGTTTTTCATGAAGCTTTCTTCGGCAACGTTCCATTTTCCACTAAAAGTATAGGTTGGTAACCATCTTGAAGAATCGCTGTTTCCTTGTCTGTTAGATCCGTCATAACGTCCTGTTACAGAAGCTGTATAACGACGATCGTATGTGTATCCAATTTTTCCGAAGAAACCAACTGTTCTTTCTTTTTCTTCATTAAATCCGTAGTAAGAATCTCCTCCGTTAATGATTTTTTCGATGATTCTTGGATCTGTAAAAGCTGTTAAACCTCTGTCGTATTGTAAACCAGCAGCTGTAAATTGATCGCTTGTTCTGTCTACAACTCTCATCTCTGTTCCAAATAAACCTTCTACTTCGTGTTTATCTGCAAAAACATTTCTATAGTTAACACTATTTCTTAAGTTATAAGATGTCATGTCGTTTGTAAATTTTCTTAAGAAACCTCCATTTGGTAAAACAGAAACTTTTGGCGCTGTTAAATCATTTGGATCCTGGTATAAGAAAATATTCTGATCTCTAACCAATGTGTTTACACCATCTTCTCCATCTGGAGTTCCAGCTTTGTAAGCACCAACTACGTTTGAGTTTTCTAAAATTTTATGTTCGCGGCTTGTGTTTGCGTAACGTGCTGAACCTGTTAAGTTATACGTTAAATGCGGCGTAATTTTATAATCAAGATCTAACTGGAAACGGATATCTTTTACTTCGATTTCCATGTAGTTGTTTTTCAACTCATTGATGATGTTCATTTTAGCCCAGTTGTTTCTGTAGTATTCTAAGTTTCCATTTTCGTCATAAGGACGTAATGTTCTACTTGTGTTTAATACATAGTTAAACGGGTTGATATCGAAATCACGGGTTACTTTTCCAAAAACTACGTCTTTTTCACTTTCGTAACTTCCAGGAGCGCCCTGATCACGAATAGATGCTAATGTAGATAATGTAATGTTCAATTTATCGTTTACATAAAATGTTCCTTTGATGTTACTTGAAATTTGTTTTACATCATCAGCAATTGTCCATCCCGGATCTGTGTAATATCCTAAAGACGCGTAGAATGTATTGTTTTTTCCACCACCTGAAAAACTTAATGAGTGGTTTTGTGTAATAGATGGTCTAAACAAAACGTTGAACCAGTCTGTATTTGCTAATTCGTATTTTTTCAAGAAATTATTACGGCTTACAGGATCATTATTTACTAAATATCCTCCAGTTTCCGGCACGTAAGTGTTGATTGCTCTTCCTAAAATATTGTAAGCTCCACCGTATCTTCCGTTTACTGTTGAAGGTAAATCTAAATATCCTTTTTGTTCCATTTCTTTTAAAATACTCATAGATTCCTGAGAATTTAAAATATCGTACTGGCTGTAGTTTGGCACCGCTCTAACAGTTTGCTCTAAACCGTAAGTAATTTTTAACGGAGCATCTCTACGACCTTGTTTTGTTGTAACAACCACAACTCCATTTAATGATCTTGAACCATAGATAGAAGTTGCTGATGCATCTTTAAGAATCTCAATACTTTGGATATCGTTTGCATTTAAACCTGCTACAGATGAACTTAATAATGTTTCTGAGTTTCCAGATGCTAAATCTGCAAATGACATATTGATAATATCTTCCTGAACCACACCATCAATAACCCATAATGGTTTTGTATCTCCAAAAATTGAAGATGATCCACGAACTGTAATTTTTGGAGCTGTACCAAATGTTCCTGTAACGTTTTGTACGGTAACCCCTGCTGCTTTACCTTCAATCATTCTGCTTACGTCAACAACACCATCAACTTTTAATTCAGCACCAGAAATTTTACTGATTGCTCCTGTAAAAGTTCTTTTTGATGTTTTTTCGTAACCTGTTGTTACTACAACTTCTTTTAAGTTTTGTCCTACTTCACTAAGTACTACGGTTGGTGTAGTATTTTCTATACCAATTTCTTTCGTGTCCATACCTACGTAAGAAATGATAAGTCCTGTTGAATTTGCAGGCATTTCGATAGAAAAATTACCATCAAAATCTGTTAATACTGCTATTTTAGTACCTTTTGCCATAACTGTAGCTCCCGGAAGCGGGCTTCCTGACTGGTCTGTAACTTTACCTTTGATGATTGGACCTGCAGTTAATACTTCAAAAAGTGTATCATGATTATCAGCACTTGCAAATGGATCTGCGCTGGCAGTTTTTTGCAAAATAATCTGATTGCTTACTTCTGAAAATGTAATATTAAATGGAACCAGAACTCTGCTCAATATACTTGAAAGCGTTTCCTGATTGGCCTCTATACTTACTTTATTGCTTAACTGAGGAAGTCTTGAGTTATACGAAAACTTTACATGTGCAGACTTTTCAATTTTAGACAAAGCATTATCAAGAGTCAAATTTTCAACTGTAATTGTAACTTTGGTATCTAATTTCTTTTGCCCATTTACATTATTTGCCACTGCAAAGCTTGAAAACACAAGTGCTAAGACAAACTGAAATAGTGTTATTTTCATGATTCTATGGAGTAATCGTTGTTTAACAACTGGTTTTTTCATAATTTTGATTTGTTTTGATTAATACTGATTCGAGTGTATTTTAAGAAACGTATGAATAACTCTTTACAGAGAGAAATTCGATTTAATGAAGTGTCGATAATGTTACAGCATTTCGGCACTTTTTTTATGGTATTCACTTTTACATAGGCATTTAGTTATTTCTGGTTGAGTTTAGTTTTTGGTTATTATTTTGGTGAAATAAATTACATTTTCATCAGGAAATGAAAGGCTTTACTTCGAAAAATTAATTATTAGAAACAATGGTATTTTTGGTGTAATTACAGTTACACTAAAAAAATTAATTACAACCGTCTGAGGTAATAATTATTTGGTTCCCATTCATTTCAAAACTGGTATTATTGCCTATGCTTTTACAGACAATTTTTAGCTTTTCTGTTAAAGGCTGATCACTTAATGATGTTGTTAAGTGGCAGTCGGTTAATTTATTTTTTGGATAATCGATATTTACTAAGTAAGCCTGCTCAATTGTTTCAAAAATCTGCGAAACCGGAATATCATTAAATTCAAAACTCAGCTGTTCTATATTTCCAACACTTTGGGTTAAAGCTGCATCCTGAGTGATATTTGTGATTTTATTAAACTTTAAGTCGCTTCGCAAAAATCGTAGTGCCTGATTAGGCAGTAATATAATTTCTTCTTCATCAGATTTAGAAACCAGCTCATTTGACTTTACCTTAACTTTACCGGTGCGAACAAGAATTTCTACATCTGGCTGGTCAGAATAAGCTTTAACTCTAAAACTAGTTCCAACAACCTTGGTAACAATTTCGTTTGCATAAACGAAGAATGGTTTGTGGGGATTTTTACTAATTTCAAAGAAACCTTCGCCGGATAAATACACCTTTCTTTCGTTTCCGGTAAAGATTTTAGGATAACTTAATTTACTGTTAGGCTGCAGTAATACAGAACTGCCGTCTGATAAGGTAATAATTTGAGGTTTGTCAGAATTATTAGTCTGTTCCACTAATCCTTCGCTGTTTTCGTCAATAAGTTCTTTGTAAGTTACAACTGTGCTTTCGGTTTTAAAATAGCTGTTATAAAACCACACAGCCATAAAACCAAAAAATAATGTTGCTGCTACGCCAGACAGAAATCGTCTGCGGAAAAACTTAACTTTTAAATTCTCTAAAGTTTTTTGATTTTCTTTATCCCGAACTTTAATCCAGGTACTGTGCAGCGCTCTGTGAATATCAGAGCTTGAAAGATTATTTTCAGGAACTTTCATTGCCAAAAGCAGTAATCGTGCATCTTCAACTAATTTAGCACGCTGGCGGCTTTCTAAAGTCCACTCTTCCCAGCCATCTTCATCAATTTTGGATAGAACCCACGATTGGAATGATTCGTCAGATAAAAAATCTTCTATTTCGGTATATTTATTACGTTTTTGCATCTAAAAAATAAGGTTACAAAAACATAGAGGACAGTTATCTTATTATATACTCACCAAATTATGATTTTTTTTAAGTTTTTTTAACTTTTTTTAAAGAGAGCTTGAAAATAGTAGCGTGATTAAGGCAAAACTACCCTTCCATTCTTTGCGAAGAGTCAATAATCCGCGGTGCAGTAAATTACTTGCCGACTGATAATTAACATCCAGCATTTCTGCAATTTGTTCTACAGATAAACCTTGATGATAGCGCAAATAAAGGGCTTCTTTTTGTCTGGCAGGTAATTCGTTAAGTAATTTGTTTAGGTATGTTACTTTTTCTTTTGCAGCATAATCGTCGTCCAAAAGTTCGTTTTCTACAGAAAATTCTAAAAGAAAAGCAATCGCATCTGTACTTGCAGTTTTTCTAAAAATATGATCACGTTCATACAAACGTGCAATTCTTTTTCGAACGCTCGATAATAAATAAGCTTTTACCACTACAGCTTTCTGAAGGGAATTGCGATAAACCCAAATATCTGTAAAAACATCCTGAATACAATCCTGTACTTTTTCGGCATATGGAGAAAGGGAATTTCCATAATTTACAAGATCACTATAGTATCTTTCAAATAATAATGAAAATGATTTTTCATCTCCATTTATTAAATTATTCCAAAGTGTATTATCGTCAACAGCATTGATCGGCAGGATTCGGGTTCTCATATTGTGGGGGCTTATAATTCTGCAAAGGCAATGTTCCTTAATGCAGAGAATACATTATTTTAACATTATCATTTACTTTTGTTCGATAAATATATAAAAGCAAAAACTTAAAAACAATTATTTTACACAAAAGAGACAGTTTCCTAATATAGAAAACTATCTCTTTTGGTTGATATAACTGGGTTCTTAAGGAAATGTTAAAATTATTGTTCTCCCCAATAACAAATATATTTTTGAATGACTTTACTTACTTTACTAAAATTTAGTATTTAATAAATTTAGAACTTGAATTCCCTTTATTTGTTTTTACCTGTAAAATATAATTCCCTGTCTGTAGTCTTGAAACATCAATATTAGATGTTTTTTCTGCATTTGGAACCGTGATTATCAGCTGCCCTAAAATATCATAAATATTCAAAGTCTTAATTTCAATTGTATTATTTACAGAGATATTTAAAACATCTTTAACCGGATTTGGATATATATTAAAATAGTTCGAAAACTCGAAATCCTGAGTTCCTAATGTTTTAAAAGTTGAAGTAGCTTTATTGGTTAAAATTGGAAAATTATAATCGAAATAAATATTAGCTTCATTTGTAAAAGAATCACCCACTTTTAAGGTTGGTAACGTTTTAATTTTAAAAGCAATGTATCCATCATTATGAGCATCATCAAAAGGAAGGTTTATTTTTTCAAAGATGAATTCTACTTTATTTCCATTAGAAATTTTAGTGACATACGAGTGACTTGCTCCTGTTGGAACTAATGTAGAAATATCAAACTTTGACAAATCAATTAAATCCTTCACTACGATATTCTCAGCCGGGTAAGTTCCCGTATTTTCAAAACGAATTAAATAATGAACATATTCGCCTATTAATTCTGGTTTTATAACGTCGCCTTCTAAACAGGTTTTATCATTAGGGTCAAAAGATCCAACTACTGTTTGGCGCAATGCAAAAGAGTTGTCAATTGGGGTTACATCAACTTGATTTGATGCAATATTTCCTGTATAAATTAAAATATCATTATTGTTTACAGCCGGAATTTCAGTTGGAGAGTTCACATTAAGAATGATATTAATATCCCTTGCTTCAAAAGGCTTAAGATTAGTAAAACTCCATGATAATTTATTTGCTGTTTGTTCATTAACTAAAGGAGTTGACTTTACTAAATCTAAGATTGCATCATTAAAAACTAAATCTACCACCCCATCCTGTTTAAAATTACCTTTATTTTTATACGTTATTTTATACTTAGCATCAAAACCTGGTCGTGCTGCACCTAAAGGAATTATAGAAACTTCTAAGTCTGCTTTTGGATTTTTTAAACCAACACAAAAATTTTGTATAATAAAATCATCATTAGCTGGGAATTTAACTTTGATTGATTGAGGAGTGATTGTAAAATAATCTGGATTTGCTAATATAGGCGTTATAGTATATGTACCAGCCTGAACAGGGATTTGATAATTACCTGAACTATCAGAAATTACTCCCCATGAAGCTGTTCCATTCGTAATGTTGTATTTCAAATTTGGAATTAATGAATCTGAAGCATTACATTCAGTATTATCAATATTTACTTTATTATTCCCTTTAATTGTATAAAATTTTCCGCCTGGAACAAATGAGCAATATGAACTAACTTTACAGTTTTTATAACCATATTCTTTTACTAAATTTTCTGCGCGTAAAACTCCTTCTTCATCTACACAAATATATTCTAGATTTGGACAAAAACTAAATGTAAATGCACCTCCAAGTACGCTGCCTTTTTTTACAAAAATAGTTGATAAAGGCAAATTATAATCACATTTTAAAGTTTCTAAAATACTAATATGACTAAGTTCTAATGTCGATAAATTATTATTCTCACATTGCAAATATCTCATTTTAATATTATTAGAAAAATCTAAAGAAGAAATTTTATTATTAGTACAATAAAATCTATCCAGATTTTTCAATGTACTTACATCAATCGAAGTAAGTTCATTAAACTCACAATATAAATTAAAAATTTCAGTAGAACCTGTAGTATTTATCGAAGTAAGGTGATTATTATAACTTTGAACGATCTTTAGATTTGTCAGGTTACTGATATCCAAAGATGTTAATTCATTATGTGAACAATTAATACCTTGTAGATTAACTAACCCACTAACATTTAGGCTGGTAATTTTATTGACAGCGCAATTTAAATCAGCTAATGATTTCAAACCTCTCAAATCTAAAGTTTCAATCCTATTGTTATTACAATTTAATGTATAAAGATTAGAAAAATTAAGAATTCCTTCTAAACTAATGATATGGTTTTGACTAACAGAATTATAAAGATCTAGATATATTAAATTTTCAGCTTCGCTTACATCAATTTCACGATCTCCGTTTAAATCTACAGCCGTATAATTTCCAAGCTTATTTTTTGCTTTAGAACTATTACGATCTATACTCAACAATCTATTTTTAAAATTAATATCAGGGAAATCAATAATTTGCGAATTCGCTGAAGAAAAAAGGCACAAAGCCATTAATAATAAGTAGTTTTTGATCATAGGTTTAATTTGTTTTTGATGCCTAAATATATAAAACCAAAAATTAAAAACCTATCTATCAATAAAAAAAGCCTTACTAAGTATTAGTAAGGCCTTCGAAATTTTATAAATTGAAATCAGCTTAAAAAGCCACATTCCATCTTGGTAATTTTGCATTTTCATCTAAGAAATTTTGCAAAACTTGTCCTTCAACTGCAGTTGGAATTGCTTTTACATCTGCATTAAAAGTTTCGTACCAAACTACTTCAAGAACAGAAATGTTCTCTAATTTCATTTGAGCCGGCCATGAATATTTTCTTCCTGTTTTAGCAAATTGATGTCCGTTTACGATTTTATCATATAATCCGCCATTTTTGCTTTTAAGAGTTCCATCATTTTGAACAGTTCCAGTAGAACCTACCATGATTAATTCTTTTGCATCTCCGTCAATTTCATAAACTACAAAGATTCCAGCGCTTCCTTCCGGAGCGTTGCAAACTTCTTCTAAACTATCATTTACAGTAAAAGTAAAACTATTACTTGCTTTAAACTTTTCTAATTCTTTACTCATCATTTTTCATTTTTAAGCTTCTAAGATACTGAGGTTCTAAGTTGCTAAGATTTTTAATTTTATTCCGAACATTTTAAAAATGTAAAAAAGTCTCAACAAATATTGAGACTTTTTTGGAATTTGTTATTTTGAATATTTGGAGATTATCCTAATACTTCTTTTACTTTTTTACCAATTTCAGCTGGTGAATCAACAACGTAAATTCCGTTGTCTCTCATAATTTGTTTTTTAGCAGCAGCTGTATCGTCAGAACCACCAACAATAGCACCTGCGTGACCCATTGTTCTACCAGCAGGCGCAGTTTCTCCAGCGATAAAACCAATAACTGGTTTACGGTTACCATCAGCTTTTACCCATCTTGCAGCATCAGCCTCTAATTGACCTCCAATTTCACCAATCATAATGATTGCTTCAGTTTCCGGATCGTTCATTAATAATTCAACAGCTTCTTTAGTTGTAGTTCCAATGATTGGATCTCCACCAATACCAATAGCTGTAGTAATTCCTAAACCTTGTTTTACAACCTGGTCAGCAGCTTCGTAAGTTAAAGTTCCAGATTTAGAAACGATACCAACTGTTCCTTTTTTGAAAACGAAACCTGGCATAATACCAACTTTAGCTTCTCCCGGAGTGATAACACCTGGACAGTTTGGTCCAATTAATCTAGAATTTCTTTCTTTAACATAATTATTTGCTTTAATCATATCTGCTACAGGAATTCCTTCTGTAATAGCAATAATTACTTTAATTCCGGCATCAGCAGCTTCCATAATTGCATCAGCAGCAAAAGCTGGCGGAACAAAAATGATAGAAGTATCAGCTCCAGCTTGATCTACAGCATCTTTTACTGTATTAAAAACCGGACGGTCTAAATGGCTAGTTCCTCCTTTACCCGGAGTAACACCACCAACAACATTAGTACCGTACTCAATCATTTGAGAAGCGTGGAAAGTACCTTCGCTTCCTGTAAATCCCTGAACAATTATTTTGGAATCTTTATTAACTAAAACACTCATGATATATATTTTATGTAGTTTTTAAAATTGTGTTGCAAAAATAAGGTTTTGTAATGTAATTTGCCTCTTTTATTGTCAAAAAAATATTAAGAAAATTGACTCATTTGATAACCTCTATAAAGCTTATCGTCTTTTATTTGCCAAATCGTTGCAAAATGCGCTAATAACATTTCCTCACGCGGATTCTCGATTGTTTTTACATAATGAGAATAACGTACTGAAACTAAGTCATCTTCGGCAAGAATGTGACTGATTCTGACTTTAGAACGCACATAAGCTCGGCTGAGTTCATTTGTTAATTCAACTATAGCATTATAATCTAACTGAATAAAACCTTTTGTACTGTTCCATTCAATGATTACCTCAGGATGCAGATAAGTTTTTAAAATTTCACTATCAATTAAGGCATCCGACTTATAAAATTTTTGAACAAACTCTTTTATAGACATATTACTTCAATTTATTTAAAATTTCAGGAATCTTTTTGATATTAGCTAATTGCTTTAACTTTTCTCTTGATTCTTCAATTGGAGTTCCAAAATAGGACTTTCCTCCTTCAACCGATTTAGTAACTCCGGTTTGTCCCATAATAACAGCCTTCGCTCCTATTGTAATTCCGCTGGTTGTTCCAACTTGTCCCCAAATTGTAACTTCATCTTCAATAACAACACATCCTGCAATACCAGTCTGTGAAGCAATTAGACATTTTTTTCCGATAACAGAATCATGTCCAACATGCACCTGATTATCGATTTTTGTACCTTCTTTAATTGTAGTGTCTCCGGTAACTCCTTTGTCAATTGTACAAAGAGCACCAATTCCAACATTATCTTCAATTACCACTCTTCCGCCAGAAATTAGCTGATCGAAACCTTCAGGACGTTTTTTATAATAAAAAGCATCAGCACCTAAAATAGTTCCGGCATGAATAATAACATTATCACCAATTACGGTATGATCGTAAATTGAAACGTTTGAGTGAATCAAACAATTCTTTCCAATTTTAACATGATTCCCAATAAAACTATTAGGCTGAATTACAGTACCTTCTCCAATACTAGCTGAAGATGAAATCGCAACATTTGCAAATTGAAATGGTTTAAAATGTCTGGTTAAAGTATTAAAATCTCTGAAAGGATCATCAGAAATTAAAAGAGCTTTACCTTCCGGGCATTCAACCTTTTTGTTTATTAAAACAATTGTTGCTGCAGATTGTAAAGCTTTGTCATAATATTTTGGATGGTCAACAAAAACAATATCACCTGGTTCTACAACATGGATTTCGTTCATGCCTAAAACCTCAAAGTTTTTGTCACCAATAAATTCGCATTTAAGCAAATTTGCAATTTCTTCTAAAGAGTGAATTTTTGGAAATTTCATATTTTTATTTCGTTTTTAGTCTCAGTTTTCAGTCACAGTTTTCAATCAACAAACTGAAAAACTGTGACTGAAAACTGAAAACTTATAAAAACTACTCTTTTACACGCTCCATGTAAGAACCTGAAGCTGTATCGATTTTAATTTTATCACCTTCGTTGATGAACAACGGAACGTTTACAGATGCACCAGTTTCTACTGTAGCATTTTTTGTAGCGTTTGTAGCTGTATTTCCTTTTACTCCCGGCTCAGCGTAAGTAACTTCAAGAACTACAGATGCAGGCATATCTACAGATAAAGGTAAATCAGTTTCAGTATTAATCTGAACCATTACATTTGTTCCTTCTTTTAATAAATCCGGAGCATCTAAGATATTCTTGTTTAAAGAAATTTGTTCGAAAGTTTCAGCATTCATGAAGTGAAATTCATCACCTTCTGGATATAAAAACTGGAATGTATGTGTCTCAACTCTAATAACGTCAATTTTGTGACCAGCAGAAAATGTATTATCCAATACTTTACCTGAAGTTAAACTTTTTAATTTAGTTCTTACGAAAGCTGGACCTTTTCCTGGTTTAACGTGAAGAAATTCAATGATTTTATAAATATCGTGATTAAATTTAATACACAATCCGTTTCTAATATCTGATGTAGATGCCATTTGTTTTTTATTTTAGATTTTTGAATGTAGATTTTGAAAAACTGATCCACATTGTATTTTTATAATATGATTTAAATTTTATTTTTACAGCTTAGAAATCTAAAATCAGAAATCTAAACTCTAAAATTAATAATTCCCTGAATAACCTTTCATAATTCCTCGCGATGAATTTCTGATAAAATCAAGAATTTCATCTCTCTCAGGAGTTGCTTCCATTTCAGCTTCAATAATACTTAAAGCTTGTGTTGTATTGTAATTCTTTTGATATAAAATTCTGTAAATTTCCTGAATTTCTCTAATTTTTTCAGTACTAAATCCTCTTCTTCTTAAACCAACTGAATTGATCCCCACATATGATAATGGTTCTTTAGCCGCTTTTGTATAAGGAGGAACATCTTTTCTTACCAAAGACCCACCAGAAATCATAGCGTGATCTCCAATATGAATAAATTGGTGAATTGCTGCTAAACCACCAATTACAGCGTGATTACCCACAACTACGTGTCCTGCCAAAGCTACACCATTTACAATAATAGCGTTATTACCAATCTCACAATCGTGTGCAATGTGAGCGTAAGCCATAACTAAACAATTGTTTCCCAAAATAGTTTGTCCAGAAGCTACTGTACCTCTATTTATAGTAACACATTCTCTAATCGTACAGTTATCTCCAATAATTGCAAGAGAATCCTCTCCTCCAAATTTTAAATCTTGTGGCACCGCAGAAATTACAGCTCCTGGAAAAATGTTGCAATTTTTACCAATACGAGCACCTTCCATGATGGTCACATTTGAACCAATCCAAGTACCGTCTCCAATAACAACATTATTGTGAATTGTTGTAAAAGGTTCAATTACAACATTTTTAGCGATTTTAGCGCCTGGATGAACATATGCTAATGGTTGATTCATCTATGTTTTATATTTTAATTAAAATAGTCTAATTTTTAGGGCAACAAACCTAAACAATAAATTTGATTAATTATTGTTTTCTTGCAATTTGTGCCATTAATTCTGCCTCAGTCACTAATTTTCCGTTTGCATAGGCATTTGCCTGCATATGGCAGATTCCTCTTCTGATAGGAGAAATTAACTCACATTTGAAAATTAAGGTATCACCCGGCAATACTTTGTGTTTGAATTTAACATTGTCAATTTTCATGAAATATGTCAAATAATTTTCAGGATCTGGAACAGTGCTTAAAACCAAAATTCCACCTGTTTGTGCCATTGCTTCAACAATTAAAACTCCCGGCATTACTGGAGCTTCAGGAAAATGTCCTACGAAGAAATTTTCGTTCATCGTAACATTTTTTAAACCAACCACATGACGATCAGACATTTCGATAATTCTGTCAATTAATAAAAACGGTGGTCTGTGAGGCAACATAGCCATGATTTTATGAATATCCATCAATGGCTCCTGATTTAAATCATAAACAGGAACATGATTTCTCTGTTCTATTTTAATGATTTTTGCCAGTTTTTTAGCAAACTGAGTGTTTACAAAGTGACCTGGTTTATTTGCAATGATTTTTCCTTGAATACGAACTCCAATTAAAGATAAATCTCCAATAACATCAAGTAATTTGTGTCTTGCAGCTTCGTTTGGATAATGCAAAGTAAGGTTATCTAAAACTCCGTTTGGTTTAACAGAAATCTCTTCTTTACCAAAAGCTTTCTTTAAGTTAGCCATTGTAGATTCAGATATTTCTTTGTCTACATAAACAATAGCGTTATTTAAATCGCCGCCTTTAATTAAACCGTGCTCTAATAAAGATTCTAGTTCATGTAAAAAACTAAAAGTTCTAGAGCTTGCAATTTCTTGTTTAAAATCTGATAAACTTTTAAGTGTAGCATTTTGAGTACCTAAAACTTTTGTACCAAAATCTACCATTGTAGTTACCTGATACTCATCGCTCGGCATAACAAGGATTTCGCTTCCTGTAGCTTCATCAGTAAATGAAATAACTTCTTTAACTACATAAACATTACGGCTTGCGTCTTGTTCTTCAATTCCTGCTTTTTCAATTGCTTCAACAAAATATTTTGATGAACCATCCATAATAGGTAGTTCAGAGGCATCCAATTCAATAATAATATTATCCAAATCGCAGCCAACTACAGCCGCTAAAACGTGTTCCGGAGTTTGTATTTTAACACCTAATTTTTCTAAATTAGTTCCTCTTTGCGTATTAACAACATAATTAGCGTCAGCCTCAATGACTGGTTGGCCTTGCAAATCTACTCTTACAAAAGTGAAACCATTATTAATTGGAGCTGGTTTAAAAGTCATTGTAACTTCTTTTCCAGTATGTAATCCAACGCCTTTTAGTGAAATTTCATTTTTGATGGTCTTCTGTTTAACCATTATTTCCATTTTTTGGGTTTATTATTTGTTTTTTTATTTCTTCAACTTCGGCAACTATTTTAGGAAGATTTTTGAAATGAACATACGATTTATTAAAATCAGTATATCCAAGCGATGGCGTTCCTTGCAGAATTTCATCATCTTTAATGTTTCTTGCCACTCCAGACTGTGCCTGAAGCCTTACATTATTTCCTATAGTTAAGTGGCCTGCGATACCAACCTGTCCGCCAATCATACAGTTTTCGCCAATTTTAGTAGAACCTGCAACACCACTTTGAGCAGCAATTACAGTGTTTTTACCAATTTCAACATTATGGGCGATTTGAATTTGATTGTCTAATTTAACTCCTTGTCTAATAATTGTAGAACCCAGAGTTGCTCTGTCAATTGTAGTATTGGCACCAATATCTACATTATCTTCGATAATTACATTACCTATTTGCGGCACTTTACTATAAACTCCTTCTTCATTTGGTACAAAACCAAAACCATCTGCACCTATAATAGTACCGGAATGTATGGTACAATTATTACCAATTATAGTTTCAGAATAAATTTTTGCACCGGCAAAAATAAACACATTATCGCCAATAACAACATTATCGCCAATAAAACTGTTTGGGTAAATTTTTACATTATTTCCTAAAACTACATTTTGCCCAATATAACTAAAGCTTCCTAAATACAAGTTTTCTCCATATTTAGTTCCCTCAGACATAAAAGACTGTGGTTCGATTCCGTTTTTATTCAATTTTACCTGATTGTAAAATTGTAAAAGTTTAGAAAAAGAAGCATAAGCATCTTCAACCTTAATTAATGTAGTAGTAATTTCCTGTTCAGGTATAAAGCTGTCGTTAACAATGGTAACTGTAGCTTTTGTAGTATATATATAGTTGATATATTTCGGGTTAGCCAAAAAAGTAAGAGATCCTTCCTCTCCTTCTTCTATCTTAGAAAGTCGAGAAACTTCGGCATTGGGATTCCCAACAACTTCTCCTTCTAAAATTCCTGCTATTTGTTCTGCTGTAAATTTCATCGCGACAAAAATATAAAAAATAGATTTTAAATGTTAATTTTAGATAAGTTGTTTTGGAAAACAGATATAATATTTTGTCACCAATTTAGATAACGATTTCAGATTCAACTGATCAGAAGCTTCGACAACATCCTCAATTGTTTTATCTTTTTTCAAAATTCGTATTGGTTCGGCAGCTTTACTATAAGCCTGATTCTTAATTTTACCTCTAAAAATAAAATAACCGGCATCAAGTGCCGAAATATTATGTGCTTCTGCAAATTCTTCTTTTAAAGATTGGGATTCTTCCATCGGAATTTTGTCTGCACTAAGTTTAATCTTTAATAAATCTCTGTTAATGATCATTTTACTTAAAGTAGAAAGTATAAAATCAGGATTTCTCTGCCACGCTTTTAAAGCGCTGATGATATCAAAATCATCTAACTGTGAAAATAAATCCAGTTTTTCGGCATCAAAATCTTCAAGACTAATTTTGTTTTGCATAAAATACAAAAGCGGTTCACTACAAGGAAGTTTAACTCCTTTTAAAGTCAATTCTTTAGCTCTTTTCAGTACTTTCATCAAAATTAACTCGGCAACCAGACTTGTTTTATGCAAATAAGCCTGCCAGTACATTAATCTTCGCGAAAGCAGAAATTTTTCTACAGAATAAATACCTTTTTCCTCAATCACCAAAACGTCGTCAACAACATTCATCATCTGAATCAAACGTTCTGAATTCACATTTCCTTCTGCAACTCCAGTATAAAAACTATCTCGTTTAAGATAATCCATTCTGTCCATATCTAACTGACTTGAAATCAACTGTAACATGAATTTTCTATGATATTCACCTTTAAAAACCTGAATTGCAAGGCTTAATCTTCCGTCAAATTCATCATTAAGCCTGTTCATAAACAATAATGAAATGGCTTCGTGATTAACATCTTCAACAATACTTTTTTCCATAGCATGCGAAAACGGTCCATGCCCAATATCATGCAGTAAAATAGCAATTAATAAAGCACATTCTTCATCATTTGAAATTGCAACACCTTTAAAACGAAGACTTTCAACAGCTTTTTGCATTAAATGCATACAGCCCAAAGCATGATGAAAACGAGTATGATTTGCTCCCGGATAAACTAAATACGATAATCCCATTTGCGATATACGTCGCAAACGCTGAAAATAAGGGTGTTGAATTAGGTCGTAGATGAGTTCGTTCGGTATAGTTATAAACCCGTAAATTGGGTCATTGAATATTTTTAATTTGTTAATTTGAGTCACTCTTTGGTTATTTTTTGGTCAACAAATATAAGTAATTAAGTATAAATTCATTTCAGTTTTTAACTTAAAAAACAGATATTTACTATAAGTATTTTCTTAAACATTAAAAAGGCGCAAAAAATAATTCTAAATAAATTTCAATTCGTCATCCTTAATTTTATACTATTTTTAATACTTTTTAAGTTCTATACTTTTAAATTGCATTAAAATTAAAACTGTTTATGGATAAGATAAAAATACTTTGGGTCGATGATGAGATCGATCTTTTAAAGCCACATATATTATTTCTCGAAAAAAAGAATTACGAAGTTACCACAAGCAATAACGGACTTGATGCCATTGCTTTGTTTGAAGAAGAAAATTTCGACATTGTTTTCCTTGATGAAAATATGCCGGGAATGAGCGGACTTGAAACTCTTTCTGAAATGAAAGAGAAAAAATCTGCCATCCCGATGATTATGATTACCAAAAGTGAGGAAGAATATATAATGGAAGAAGCGATTGGTTCTAAAATCGCCGATTATTTGATAAAACCAGTAAATCCGAACCAAATTTTATTGAGTTTGAAGAAAAATCTGGACGATTCCAGATTAATTTCAGAAAAAACAACGCTCGATTATCAGAAAGAATTTCGCAAAATTTCAATGGAATTAGCGATGGTAAATTCGTATGAAGACTGGGTTGAATTGTATAAAAAGCTCCTTTTCTGGGAATTAAAATTAGAAAACATCAACGATCAGGCAATGGTTGAAATCCTTGAATCTCAAAAGGTTGAAGCCAATTCTCAATTCGGAAAATATATTGAAAGAAATTATGAAGACTGGTTTGCACCAAAAGCAGATAAACCAATTCAATCGCACAATTTATTTAAAGAATTAGTAGTTCCTGAAATCAAAAAGAAAGACAAACCAATCTTATTTGTTGTTATTGATAATCTTCGCTACGATCAATGGAAATCTTTTGAAACTGTGATTTCTAATTACTATAAATTAGAAAAAGAAGTTCCGTATTTCTCAATTCTTCCAACCGCTACACAATATGCCAGAAATGCCATTTTCTCTGGTTTAACGCCTTTAGACATGGAAAAACAATTTCCGCAGTATTGGAAAAATGACGTTGAAGACGGAGGAAAAAACCTTTACGAAGCTGAATTTCTTTCGGCACAAATAAAGCGTTTAGGATTAAACATTAAAGAAGATTATTTCAAAATCACCAATTATGCAGGCGGTAAAAAGCTGGCAGAAAATTTCAAAGCTTTAAAGGGAAACGACTTAGTAACGGTTGTTTACAATTTTGTGGATATGCTTTCGCACGCTAAAACGGAAATGGAAGTCGTAAAAGAATTAGCTTCTGATGATAAAGCATATCGTTCACTTACGTTGAGCTGGTTTAAGAATTCTCCTTTACTGGAAATTATTCAACAGGCACAAGTTTTAGGTTTCAAATTGATTTTAACCACAGATCACGGAACAATTAATGTAAAAAATCCGTCGAAAGTTGTGGGAGATAAAAATACAAGTTTAAATTTGCGCTACAAAACAGGCCGCAGTTTAACATACGAACAAAAAGATGTTTACGTAGTTAAAGAACCTAAAACAATTGGTTTACCTGCCATAAATATGAGTAGTTCGTTTATTTTTGCCAAAAATGATTTTTTTCTGGCTTACGTAAACAACTATAATCATTATGTAAGTTATTATAAAAATACCTATCAACATGGCGGAATTTCGTTAGAAGAAATGATTATTCCGTTCTTGGTATTTAATCCGAAATAAAAATATATCGCCACGAATTTCACGAATTGACACTAATTTTTATTGAAATTGAAAAGAAAAACACTTTTAATTTGTGAAAATTTGTGAAATTCGTGGCAAAAAAATAATAAAAATGACTATCGTTTTTTCATTAGATCAAATTCAGGAAGTTGCACAGCAGATTTTAGATTCAAACCCTAAAAAAATCATTCTCTTTAATGGAGAAATGGGCGTTGGAAAAACTACTTTAATCAAGCAGTTATGCAAAAGTTTAGGAGTTCAGGATGCTACCAGCAGTCCGACTTTTTCTTTGGTAAATGAATATTATACATCTAATAATCAAACCGTTTATCATTTTGATTTCTATAGATTAAATAAAGAAACAGAAGCACTCGATATGGGTGTTGATGATTATTTATATTCAGGAAATTGGTGTTTTATTGAATGGTCTGAAAAAATTAGGAATCTGCTTCCGGAAGAATATTCTACAATTAATATTGAATTATTGGCAGACGGAAAAAGAGAATTGAAATTAGCTTAGAAAACTCTGCGAACCTCTGTGAATTCTTTGTGTCCCGAGGCTTCGCGATTGCGGTAAAATTTAACACAAAGATCCTCAAAAAATAACTTAACATTAGACTTTACTATTAGCAGAATTTTTGCACTAATTTTAAAACTTTTTACGTAATTTGTACCCTTAATATTTTGCACAATCCATGTCAATTACCTTAACTCCATTTACAAAACAACAATTGCTTCCGCAAGAAGAAAAACTTGAGGTTGGTCGTTTTAAAAGAGAACTTTTCATAGGAATTCCTAAGGAAACAAGCTATCAGGAACGTCGTATCTGTTTGACTCCTGATGCCGTAAATTCCCTTACTTATGAAGGTCATCGTGTTATGATTGAATCTGGAGCCGGAGAAAGTTCGAGTTATACCGATAAAGAATATTCAGATGCAGGTGCAGAAATTACAAAAGATACCAAAAGAGTTTTCGGCTGTCCGCTTCTATTAAAAGTAGAACCGCCAACATTAGCTGAAATTGAAATGATAAATCCGGAAACTACAATCATTTCGGCTATTCAGTTAAAAACCAAAAAGAAAGCTTACTTTGAAGCTTTGGCACAAAAAAAAATCACAGCTTTAGCTTTTGAATATATTAAAGATGAAGACGGTTCCTACCCTGCCGTGAAATCGCTAAGCGAAATCGCAGGAACAGCTTCTATCCTTATCGCTGCCGAATTAATGATTACAGATGAATTTGGAAAAGGACTTTTATTCGGAAATATTACCGGCGTCCCTCCTACCGAAGTTGTAATTCTTGGAGCCGGAACGGTTGGTGAATTTGCAGCAAAAACAGCCATAGGATTAGGTGCAAACGTAAAAGTTTTTGATAATTCAATCACAAAATTACGTCGTTTACAAAATAATTTAAACCAGCGAATTTTCACTTCAACGATACAACAAAAAGGCTTATTAAAAGCTTTAAGGCGTTGTGACGTTGCGATTGGAGCGAT
Organism: Flavobacterium sp. FG68; assembly: GCF_057808895.1. Lineage (NCBI taxonomy): Bacteria > Pseudomonadati > Bacteroidota > Flavobacteriia > Flavobacteriales > Flavobacteriaceae > Flavobacterium > Flavobacterium sp. FG68. Next base: position 43,593 of record NZ_JBMDIY010000035.1, on the reverse strand, counting down.
GAGAGGAAAAGAAAGATGCCCGATTGTAGTTAATGAAACTATGGTCGAACATATGAAAAAAGGTGCCGTAATTGTTGATGTGAGCATTGATACCGGAGGTTGTTTCGAAACCTCTGAAGTTACAACTCACGAAAAACCTACTTTCATAAAAAGTAATGTTTTACACTATTGTGTACCAAATATACCTTCACGTTATTCCAAAACTGCCTCATTATCAATTAGTAACATTCTAACACCTTACCTGCATCAGATAGCCGAAGATGGTGGTTTAGAAAGTGCAATTCGATGCAATAAAGGACTTAAAAACGGAATTTATTTATATCATGGAATCCTAACAAATAAAGCAATTGGCGACTGGTTCGACCTGCCAGACAACGATATTAATTTACTTGTATTTTAAAGGAACTTTAATGTACCTTTGCCAAAATTTTATTTCATGAAGTTCGTACACCGTTTTGCATATTATTTGATTGGATTAATTATGGGATGCTTTTTTGTAGCCCTTGTATTTAGTGGTAAAGACACTCGCTGCAATTATTTTCCAAACGCCCGAGTTTTAAACAATCTAAGAACAAAACCTTTTAAATATTCCGATAAAGCAATTCAGACTTTAAACGAAAAATGGGTTGATACTGCCGATATTAAAAATACTTTAACTTACGGTGATGTTGATTTTGATCAAAGTAATGTTCCGTTTAACAAGGGAAAATTATATGTCATTGAAGGAAAAACAGTTAAAAATCAAGAGATTATTCTAAAAGTTACTAACTACGAAAACGAAGCTGTTTTAGAAGAAATTATTAAGAAAGCTGTCGAAAAATAGTCTATAAATTTATTAAGTTTCTTGTCATTTCGAGGAACGAGAAATCGCACACGAAACTCGACAAAGATTAGTGATAATCTTGACGGAATTACTAGTGCGATTTCTCGTTCCTCGAAATGAAAAATTAAGCTTTTTACCACTCTATTTCCTTAAGTCCTTTTGATTTTAGAAAAGTATTTGTCTGGCTGAAATGTTTATTTCCAAACCAAAAACCTCTATTAGCACTCAAAGGAGACGGATGTCCTGATTTTAAAATATGATGTTTAGAAGCGTCGATCAATGCTGCTTTCTTTTGAGCAAAACCGCCCCAAAGTAAAAACACAACATTTTCAGATTCAGCAGAAATTTGCTTAATAACAGCGTCAGTAAATTTTTCCCAGCCTTTTCCCTGATGACTTCCGGCTTCAGATTGTCTAACGGTTAAAGTAGCATTTAAAAGAAAAACACCCTGATCTGCCCAGCGCTCTAAATTTCCGGTTTTTGGAAGCGGCTTTCCTAAATCAGTTTCGATTTCTTTGAAAATATTATATAAAGATGGAGGAAAGGGAATTCCGTCGTTTACAGAAAAACACAAACCATTTGCCTGATTAGGTCCGTGATAAGGATCCTGACCAATGATAACCACTTTTACCTGATCGAAATGACAATGATCAAAAGCTGAAAAAATCTGGCTTCCTTTTGGATAACAAACCTTTGTTGAATATTCTGATTTTACAAAATCGATTAATTCATTGAAATAAGGTTTTTCAAATTCTTCATTCAAAACCGGTTTCCAGGAAGAATGCATTTTTACGTCCATAATTTTTTTATGCGAATTTCAGAAATTTTTAAGTTAAATCATACTTTAACAAACAATAAAATAACACAATAACTTTACAGTATTCAATGATACTATTTTTGTATTTTTGCCTGTACTTTCTTAAAGAAATTAAATGATTAGTATTACCGAAAAAACATTACAAGATTTACAATTTCCAACAGTGCTCGAAACCATTTCGGCTGGCTGTAATACAGATATTGGAAAAGAAAAAGCTTTACAAATAACACCATTCAGAGATAAAGAAACCTTAATGCAGTCTTTAATGCAGACTTCAGAATATGTTTCGTCTTTTGAAAATAACAACGCAATTCCAAATCATGGATTTGACGCTATAACGCACGAAATTAAGTTTTTAGCAATCGAAGACAGTTTTCTTGAAGTAGGCAGTTTTAGAAAAATTGCGAATCTTTCTGCGACAACAAATGTCTTATTGAATTTCTTAAAAAAATTCGATGATTATTATCCAAACTTAAATGCAAGAGCTTCTCGTGTAGAATTAACAAAAGACATCATAACTCATATTGATGCAATTGTTGATAAATACGGAGAAATTAAAGACAATGCTTCTCCCGCACTTTTAAGTATTCGTCAGAATATGAACTTGGTTCGCGGAAAAGTAAACCAAAGTTTTGGTGTAGCTTTAACGCAATACAATGGTTTAGGATATTTAGATGATATCAAAGAAAGTTTCGTTCAAAACCGACGTGTTTTGGCTGTAATTGCTATGTACAGACGTAAGGTAAAAGGCTCTATTTTAGGAAGTTCTAAAACCGGAAGCATTGCTTACATTGAACCTGAAGCTACTTTAAAATATTCAAGAGAATTAGCAAATCTTGAATACGAAGAAAAAGAAGAAATTACGCGAATTTTAAAGAATTTATCGAATATAATTCGTCCGTATTTACCTTTACTAATTGAATATCAAGATTTTTTAAGTGATATTGATGTCGTTGCCGGAAAAGCAAAATATGCAAATCGAATCAACGGAATTTTACCAGCAATTACTGAGGAAAGAAGATTGTTTTTTAGAGAAGCGTATCACCCAATTTTGTATTTGAACAACAAACAAAAAAATGAAGTTACGCATCCGCAGACAATTAAATTAAAACAAGAAAACAGAATTATTGTAATTTCTGGACCAAATGCCGGAGGAAAAACAATTTCCTTAAAAACAGTTGGTTTGTTACAATTGATGCTGCAGTCCGGGATATTAATTCCGGTTCATGAAAGAAGTGAAACTTTCTTGTTTGACAGAATCCTAACAGATATTGGAGATAATCAATCTATTGAAAATCATTTAAGTACATACAGTTATCGATTAAAAAACATGAATTATTTCTTGAAGAAATGTAACAAGAAAACCATGTTTTTAATTGATGAATTCGGTACCGGTTCTGATCCTGAATTGGGTGGAGCTTTAGCTGAAATTTTCCTAGAAGAATTTTATCATCGTGAAGCTTTCGGAATTATCACAACGCATTATTCAAACTTAAAAATTCTGGCTAACGAATTGCCTTTTGCCACTAATGCCAATATGATGTTTGACGAAAAGTCTTTAGAACCAATGTACAAATTGGCTTTAGGACAGGCAGGAAGTTCTTTTACGTTTGAAGTGGCGCAAAAAAATGGGATTCCGTTTGGATTGATTAATCGTGCCAAAAAGAAAATCGAAGTTGGAAAAGTTCGTTTTGACAAAACCATTGCAACACTTCAGAAAGAAAGATCAAAGCTCGAAAAAACTTCTTTAAATTTAAAAGAAGAAGAAACGCGCGCTCGCGAGGAAAGCAAAAAGATGGAAAACATCAATACAAGAATCCAGCAGAAATTAGAAAGCTATCAGGAATTATATGACAGTAACCAGAAGATCATATATATAGGACAAAAAATTGATGATATTGCTGAGAAATATTTCAACAACAAAAACAAAAAAGAACTTATTGGAGAATTTTTGAAAATTGTTGAAATCGAAAACTCAAAACGTAAAAAAGCAACTCCAAAAGAAGTTAAGGCAAAAGTTGAAAAACAAAAAGAAGTTATTGCCGAAGTTCAGGTAAAAGTTGAAGAAATTCGTAAAGAGAAAAAAGAGAAGAAACTCAAACCAGTTATAGAAAAACCAAAACCAATTTTAAAAGTTGGTGACCGAGTTAGAATGCTCGACGGAAAATCTGTTGGAAGTATTGATTCAATAGAAAAAAATAAAGCAACTGTCAATTACGGAATTTTTACTTCGAAAGTAAGTTTAGACGAATTGGAATTTGTTGAAGCTGGAAAGAAATAAGTTTTTTTTTAGTTTTCAGTCATAGAGACAGTTTTAGTTTGAAAAATGGGAGAAATTGAGACAAAATTAAAATAAAGCGATTTAAGAAACGATCTTAAAAAAGACGATTATGAAGATGTAATATTTTTGAAAATCGCTTAAAAATAATTTATGAAAGCTGTTTTTGATTCATAAAATTTATTGATTTCGATATATTTATAAATAAAATAAATAGAAATAAAATTCTTACAATTTAATTTTTATTTATAGTTTTGTCATTGCGAGGTACGAAGCAACCACACTAACATAAGCAAATATAAAGTTTATGTAATAATGAGATTGCTTCGTTCCTCGCAATGACTTAACAATAAAAATTATGAAGCCAGGTTTTGTTTATATCATAACCAATAAATACCAAACCGTTGTCTACACCGGTGTAACATCAAATCTTCCACAAAGAATCTTAGAACATAAAAACAAAAAATATCCAAAATCATTCTCAGCAAAATATAATCTAAACATTCTGGTCTACTACGAGCAATTCCAATGGATTGAAGATGCAATTACGAGAGAAAAGCAAATTAAGGCCGGATCAAGAGAAGTAAAAAACAATTTGATTCGTTCAATAAATCCTACTTGGAAAGACTTGTTTGAAGAAATTGAAGATATAATGATTGTGTAAAATACTGTATAGAAATACATAGTGAGATTGCTTCGTTCCTCGCAAAGACGCACGCAAGGTCATTGCGAGGAACGAAGCAACCACACTAAAACAAGTAACTATTATGAAAACTTAAAATGAGATTGCTTCGTTACTCGCAAGGACATACAGACGCAAAGTCATTGCGAGGAACGAAGCAACCGCACTAAAACAAGTAAACATTATATATAAAACAAGCAACCATAAAATATGAAAACCCAAAATGAGATTGCTTCGTTCCTCGCAATGACAGCTCCTAATAAAAAAATAATCCTCTTCGATGGCGTTTGTAATCTTTGCAACGGCGCGGTTCAGTTTATTATCAAACACGACAAAAAAGATATTTTTCGTTTTGTGGCTTTGCAGTCAGATTTGGGAAAAGAGATTTGCAATTATATTGGCGTTGATCAAACTAAAATTGATAGCATAATTTTGTATAATCCCAGTGTTGCTTATTATCATAAATCATCTGCAGTTATAGAAATTGCAAATGACTTAGGTGGAATTTACAGTTTACTTTCTGTTTTTAAAATTTTACCTGAAAGACTTCGAAATTATATTTACCACTATATTGCTAAAAACCGCTATAAATGGTATGGCAAAAAAGAAAGCTGTATGATTCCTACTCCGGAATTGAAGGCTAAGTTTTTGTAAATCCCAATTTATAAAATTCCAAATTCCAATTTTTACGCAATATTGTAATTTCGACGTAAGGAGAAATCGTACAAGTAATTCCGTATAGAATGTCGCCAATCTTTGTCGAGTTTCGAGTGCGATTTCTCGTTCCTCGAAATGACAAAAAATAAAAATCCCAAATTTCAAATCTATTACAATTTGGAATTTGGGATTTTAAAAATTTGAAAATTATTAAAACTATCTAATCAATTTTCTATATTTCAAACGTTTAGGAGTTAAATCACCACCAAGGCGTTTCTTTTTGTTTTCTTCATAATCAGAGAAACTTCCTTCGAAGAAATAAACTTCAGAGTCACCTTCAAAAGCTAAGATGTGAGTACAAATTCTATCTAAGAACCATCTGTCGTGAGAAATAATTACAGCACAACCTGCGAAATTCTCTAAACCTTCTTCAAGTGCACGAAGTGTGTTAACATCTAAGTCATTCGTAGGCTCATCCAGTAAAAGTACGTTTCCTTCTTCTTTCAATGTCATAGCTAAGTGTAAACGGTTACGTTCTCCACCAGACAACATTGATACTTTTTTGTTTTGCTCGCCGCCGCCAAAATTGAAACGAGATAAGTAAGCTCTTGAATTTACTTGCTTCCCTCCCATCATAATCAATTCCTGACCATCAGCAAAATTTTCCCAAATCGATTTATTTGGATCGATATTAGAGTGTGACTGGTCTACGTAAGCGATTTTTACAGTTTCTCCAACCGAAAATTCTCCGCTGTCAGTAGCTTGCTCTCCCATAATCATTTTGAAAATGGTAGATTTACCTGCACCGTTTGGTCCAATAATTCCAACAATACCAGCTTGTGGCAAAGTAAAGTTCAAATTATCGTATAATAATTTTTCACCAAAAGCTTTGGCAACATTTTTAGCTTCAATAACATTCGTACCTAAACGTGGACCATTCGGAATATAGATTTCCAAGTTTTCGTCCAATTGTTTTTGGTCTTCATTCAATAATTTATCGTAATTCTGTAAACGTGCTTTTTGTTTTGTCTGACGTCCTTTTGCTCCTTGGCGAACCCATTCCAACTCACGCTCTAAAGTTTTTCTACGTTTAGAAGCTACTTTTTCTTCCTGAGCCATACGGTTTGATTTTTGGTCTAACCAAGAAGAATAGTTTCCTTTCCACGGAATTCCTTCTCCTCTATCCAACTCAAGAATCCAGCCTGCCACATTATCAAGGAAATATCTATCGTGCGTTACCGCAATTACAGTTCCTGAATATTGTGCTAAGTGCTGCTCTAACCAAAGTACAGATTCAGCATCAAGGTGGTTGGTAGGCTCATCAAGTAACAATACATCCGGCTGTTGTAATAACAAACGACATAAAGCTACACGACGACGCTCACCTCCGGAAAGGTTTTTAATAGGCGTATCACCTTCCGGCGTACGCAAAGCATCCATTGCAATTTCTAATTTAGTATCGATTTCCCAAGCACCAAGAGCATCAATTTTGTCTTGTAAAGCCGCTTGACGATCCATCAATTTATCCATTTTATCCGGATCTGAATAGTTTTCTTCAAGACCGAATAAATCATTAATTTGGTTGTACTCTTCCAAAACTGCCATAGTTTCAGCAGCACCTTCACGAACAATTTCGATAACCGTTTTAGAATCATCAAGAATTGGTTCCTGCTCTAAATAACCTACAGTATAACCTGGTTGAAAAACCACATCTCCTTGATAATTTTTATCAACTCCTGCAATAATTTTTAAAAGAGAAGATTTTCCAGAACCGTTAAGACCTAAAATACCAATTTTAGCTCCATAAAAGAAACTTAAATAAATGTTTTTAAGTACTGGTTTGTCTGCTCCCTGATAGGTTTTACTCAATTTTTGCATTGAGAAAATTACTTTCTTATCGTCTGACATTCTATTTATTTTTTATTTTAATTAATTATTTTTTTACTGTCCTTAAATTGCAATTGATTTTTGCAATTGATATTGAATCAAATTAAACTCTACCTTTTAAAGCGTTAAAAACCCAGGCATTAGCAAAAAAACCAACACCTGCCGCCGCAAATCCCCAGCCAGAAACATCGCTATATCTAAAAGCGCCAAGACCTATAAGCAACAATCCCATAAGTATCATTATAAAAGTAGCCCATCCTAAAACGGTATTTTTATTCATTCCCATAATTGTGTAATTATTATTTTTAAGTAGTAAAATTTTTAGAAAGGCAAATATCGTGAATTTTCATGGCTTAATTAAATATTTTATACAGCATTTCTTTTAACAAATCTGATTGTGGTAAAGCGTTGGCCCCTACTCCTTTACTTTTTACATCAATATCACGTAAAGCTCCAACAATCTGACTGACTTTTCGCATGGGATAATTTTTTACCGCCAAATCGTATTCTTTTAAAAAATACGGATTTACTCCAATTGCCGCTGCCACGTTCTTTGGATTTTTATCTTTAAGTCCGTGGTACTTTAAAAGCTGTACAAAAAATCCGAAAACTAAACCTGTTGTCATTACCAGCGGGTATTCCTTTGGGTTATGAGCAAAATTTTCGGCTATCTTATAAGCTTTCAACTGATTACGTTCGCCAATTGCTTTTCGAAGTTCGAATACATTATAGTCTTTACTGAAACCAATATTTTCCTCAATATGCTGTGGCGTAATCATTGTTCCTTGCGGTAAAATAATCTGCAGTTTTTCTAACTCATTATTTATTTTACTTAAATCAGTTCCCAAAAACTCAACAAGCATGGCGTTTGCCTTTGGATCGATTGTATATTTTTTTCCAGCCAGAACTCGCTTAATCCAATCTCCAACTTGATTTTCATATAGTTTTTTACTTTCGTAAACAATACCCTTTTGCGCTAAAAGTTTGGTAACTTTTTTACGTTTATCGAGTGTTTTATATTTGTAACAAAAAACCAAAACTGTAGATGGCATCGGATTATCTACATAAGACTCAATTTTATCAATTGTTCTGGACAAATCCTGCGCTTCTTTCACAATAACAACCTGACGATCAGACATCATAGGATAACGTTTCGCTGTTGAAACAATATCTTCAATAGAAACATCTCTTCCGTATAAAACCGTTTGGTTAAATCCTTTTTCTTCTTCGGCCAGTACATTTTGCTCAATGTATTCAGACAATTTATCTATATAATAAGGTTCTTCGCCCATTAAAAAATAAATAGGTTTTATATCTCCTGCCTTGATATCATTGACAATTTTTACAACTTCGTCCATTAAATTTAGTTTTCAGTATTCAGTATCCGTTTTCAGTTTAATTCGAAATAAAATAATTAACTAATTTTCAAATTGACTAATTTTCAAATTATATTTGCTTTATGTTAAAACTAAATTTCCCTACATATACTTTCCGATTCAAAAATAGCGAAAATAAAGTGTCTATTTTTGATGAAATCAGGAAAAAATTTATCATTCTTACTCCAGAAGAATGGGTTCGTCAGCATGTTGTTCATTATTTAATTAATGAAAAAAAATACCCAAAATCGCTTATCAATGTAGAGAAAGTTTTAACTGTCAACGGATTACGAAAAAGATATGATGTTGTGGTTTTTAATTCTGACGGTTCTATACATATATTAGTAGAGTGCAAAGCGCCTGAAGTTAAAATATCACAAGCAACTTTTGATCAAATTGCCCGTTATAACATGACCATGAAGGCACGGTTTTTGAATGTCACGAATGGGTTAAGTCATTTTTATTGTCAAATGGACTTTGAAAATGAAAAATATCAGTTTTTACAAAACTTACCAGATTACCATATTAATAAATAAAATAAAACACTTTTGGATAAAATAGCAGTTGTCATTTTAAATTGGAACGGAGTTAAATTGTTAGAACAATTTTTACCTTCAGTTTTACAATATTCAGAAGAAGCTACTATTTATGTAGCTGATAATGCATCAACAGATAATTCTGTAAATTTTGTTAGAGAAAATTATCCTTCAATAAAAATTATTCAAAATACTGGTAATTACGGTTTTGCAAAAGGCTACAATGATGCACTTCAAAGTGTAAATGCCGAGATTTATGCTTTAGTTAATTCTGATATTGAAGTAACCGAAAATTGGTTAAAACCCATTATTGAAACTTTCGATAAAGAAAAAGAAACCGCTATTATTCAACCAAAAATCCTGGATTATAAAAACAAAGAATATTTCGAATATGCCGGAGCAGCGGGCGGATTTATTGATAAATATGGTTTTCCATTTTGCCGAGGCCGAATCTTTGATACTGTCGAAAAAGACAACGGTCAATATAATGACAGCTGTAAACTTTTTTGGGCATCGGGCGCTTGTTTCTTTATTAGAAAAGAAGTCTATCATGCTTTAGGAGGCTTTGATGAAGCTTTTTTTGCGCATCAGGAAGAAATTGATTTATGCTGGCGTGCTACAAATGAAGGACATATTATAAAATACAATTCAGAATCAGTTGTTTATCATGTTGGAGGAGCAACTTTACAGCAGGGAAATCCTAAAAAAACGTATTTAAACTTTAGGAATTCATTGTTAATGCTTGTCAAAAATCTTCCTAAAAAAGGATTGTTCTTTGTAATTTTCTTTCGAATGGTTTTAGATGGAATTGCCGGTATCCGTTTTCTTACACAAGGAAAGTTTGGGCATACTTTTGCAATTTTAAAGGCGCATTTTTCATTTTATTGCCTATCTTTAAAATATCTAAACAAACGAAAAGATTTTCAAATACAGCAATACTATACCGTAAAAAGTATCGTTTTCCTTTATTATATAAAGAAATTAGAGGTTTTTAAAGAAATCTTTAACAGTAATCAAAATATTAAAAACTAAATTTGTAATCAACGTTTAATTAAATATAATACCTATGAGAAAAATAGTTATCGCACTATCAGTATTAATGGCCTTAACTTCGTGTGTATCTAAAAAGCAATATGCTGCTTTAGAGGCTAAGCAAAAAGAGACACAAGATTTATTAAACTCTTGCACAGTTAAATTAAATTCTTGTCTGGAAGAAAAAGCAGGATTAGCAGCAACAGCTGAAAGCTATAAACAACACAATCAAGATTTAATCAACAGCTCTAAAGATTTAACAGTTTTAACTACTAAAGGTGCAGAAAACTTAGAAAAATCGCTAGAAAGCTTAAAAGAGAAAGATTTAAAAATATCTAGACTTCAAGATGCTCTTACAAAAAAAGACAGTGTAACATTAGCATTAGTTACAAGTTTAAAAGGTGCAGTTGGAATCAACGATCCGGATATCGAAATCAATGTTGAAAAAGGAGTTGTATTTATCTCTATTGCTGATAAATTATTATTCAAAAGCGGAAGCTATGAAGTAAGTGATAAAGCAAAATCAGTTTTAGCTAAAGTTGCAAAAGTGGTAAATGACAAACCTGATTTTGAGTGTATGGTTGAAGGACATACTGATGACGTACCTTACAAAAGCAACGGAGTTTTGCTAGACAACTGGGATTTAAGTGTTAAACGTTCTACTTCTATCGTTCGTGTCTTGACAAATGACTTAAATGTTAACCCTGCAAAATTAATTGCTGCTGGTAGAAGTTCATACGTTCCATTAGTTGCAAACGATTCTCCAGAGAACAAAGCTCGTAACAGAAGAACTCGTATTGTTGTTATGCCTAAAATTGATCAATTCTACGATATGATCGAGAAAGAAATGAAAAAACAGGCAAAATAAATTTTAAAGTAACATATACTTTATATACAGAAAAGGCTGGTCAATTGACCAGCCTTTTTTTGTACCCTTAATTTTTTTTAACAACCAATTAAAATAAATTAAGACAACATTGCTTTTATTAACTAACTAAATTTTAACTATACTAAAGTTAGGTATAATTTTTTAAGTTTTATGCAATTTAAGTTTTTTTTTACAAAATATCAATATCGCCTTTTCCTTCCCTTACAATAACCGGCTCATGTTCTGATAAATCTATAATGGTTGACGGAATATTATCTCCATAACCACCGTCAATTACCATATCAACCAGATTCTGCCATTTTTCAAAAATTAATTCAGGATCAGTAGTATATTCAATTACATCATCTTCATCACGAATCGAAGTCGAAACAATTGGATTCCCTAACTGGCGAACAATTTCTAAAACTATATTATTATCAGGAACACGAATACCAACAGTAGTTTTCTTTTTAAACTCTTTTGGCAGATTATTATTTCCCGGCAAAATAAATGTATAAGGCCCAGGCAATGCTCTTTTTAATATTTTAAAAGTCGATGTATCGATCTGGCGCACGTAATCTGAAAGATTACTTAAATCATGACAAATGAAAGAGAAGTTTGCTTTCTCTAATTTAACTCCTTTTATTTTCGCTACTTTTTCTAATGCCCTCGAATTGGTAATATCACAGCCTAAACCGTAAACAGTATCTGTTGGATAAATTACCAAACCACCATTTTGAAGCACTTTTACAACCTTTGCAATTGCAGCTTCACTAGGTTTATCTGGATATATTTTTATGAATTCTGCCATTTTGGTTTTTGTTTAAAGTTTTGTTTGTTTCAGGTTTCAGGTTTGTCAGGCTGAGCGAAGTCGAAGCCCACGTCCAATTAGAGCGCCCTTCGACTTCGCTCAGGGTGACAAATATTTTCAAAACTTGAAACTTTTATTTATTATCCTACAACATCTAATTTAGCAAATCTTAACAGAAGTTTTTTAATTCCTCCTACTTCAAATTTAATTTCGGCTTTTTTATCAGCTCCAACTCCTTCTAAATTAATCACTTCTCCTTTTCCGAAACGTTCGTGCATTACGACATTTCCAATTGTTAGTTTACTGTCAAACAAATTAGTATTAGAACTCTCCGGCGCATTTCCAGATACAGGTTTTAATTTTCGAATGTTTAAATCCGGTTTCGGGTTATTATCTGTAATATGTTTTGGCGGCGTTCCACCTACTGGTTTTGCTAATCGCAATTTTGATTTATCAATGTCTCCAAAAATATCACCATCGATTGGTGATTTATAACGATAATTACTTTCTGACGGAGTTAGATATTCTAGAAACTGCCCGTCAATTTCTTCAATAAAACGAGAAGGCTCACTATCTGTCAATTTCCCCCAGCGGTAACGAGATTGCGCGTAAGTCAAATATGCCTGATGTTCTGCACGCGTTAGCGCTACATAAAACAGACGGCGTTCTTCTTCCAATTCACTTCTCGTACTCATACTCATCGCACTCGGAAACAAATCTTCTTCCATACCAACCACAAAAACATGCGGAAATTCTAATCCTTTTGCTAAGTGAATCGTCATCAGCGCCACACGATCTTCATCATTGGTATCTTTATCCAAATCTGTTGCCAAAGCCACATCTTCCATAAATTCAGAAAGTGCACCTCTAGCTCCGTCAATTTCTCTTTGTCCTTCTGTAAAGTCCTTAATACCGTTTAAAAGTTCTTCGATATTTTGAATTTTTGCCATTCCTTCCGGAGTAGCATCTTTCTTCAATTCCTGAACCAAACCGGTTTTCTTTGCAACATGATCTGTAATGTAAAAAGCATCCTGATTCTGATCAATAACCTGAAAACTCTGAATCATCGTTACAAAATCTTTCAATTTGTTTTTAGTTCCCGCGTTTAGTTTAAGATCAATTTTATCGATGTTCACCATTACTTCCCAAATCGAACGTTTGTAATGATTGGCAGCAATAGTTAATTTTTCTACGGTTGTATCTCCAATTCCACGTGCCGGATAATTAATTATACGAATCAAAGCTTCTTCATCTTTCGGATTCAGAACCAAACGCAAATAACATAAAACATCTTTAATTTCCTTACGTTGGTAGAAAGATAATCCACCATAAATTCTATACGGAATATCACGTTTTCTCAACGCGTCCTCCATTGCACGCGACTGAGCATTAGTACGATACAAAATTGCAAAAGCTCCATTATGCAATTGATTCTGCATTTTCTGTTCAAAAATTGTACTGGCTACAAAACGACCTTCTTCGGCATCTGTCAAACTTCGGTGGACTTTAATTCTTGGACCAAAATCATTTGCAGTCCAAACTACTTTATCCAGTTTAGTTTTGTTGTGCTCCATAACCGTATTTGCAGCTTCCACAATATTTCGGGTTGAACGGTAATTCTGCTCTAAACGATACATTACTACACCATCGTAATCCTTTTGGAAATTCAAAATATTATTGATATTCGCTCCACGGAAAGCATAAATACTCTGTGCATCATCTCCAACCACACAAATATTCTGAAATCTGTCTGACAAAGCTCTAACAATCAAATATTGAGAGTGGTTTGTATCCTGGTACTCATCAACCAAAATATAACGGAAACGATCCTGATATTTTGCCAAAACCTCTGGAAAACGAGTCAATAACTCATTGGTTTTCAAAAGCAAATCGTCAAAATCCATTGCTCCTGCCTTAAAACAACGTTCTACATACTGTTGATAAATTTCTCCTAATCTCGGTCTTTTTGCCATTGCATCAGCTTCGACTAATTCCGGATTATTGAAATATGCTTTTACTGTAATTAAGCTGTTTTTATAACTAGATATACGGCCTAAAATCTGTTTTGGTTTATAGATATCACGGTCCAGCTGCATTTCTTTAATAATAGAAGAAATCAGTCTGGCCGAATCCTGGGAATCGTAAATTGTAAAATTGGATGGATAACCTAAATGATCTGATTCTGAGCGAAGAATACGGGCAAAAATAGAGTGAAAAGTTCCCATCCAAAGGTTTTTAGCCTCAGATGCTCCCACAATATCCGAAATCCTGTGCTTCATTTCACGGGCTGCCTTATTGGTAAAAGTCAGCGACAAAATGTTGAAAGCATCAACACCCTGAGCCATCAAATAAGCAATTCTAATTGTTAAAACACGGGTTTTCCCCGAACCTGCACCAGCAATAATAATCATTGGCCCGTCTTTTTGTAGAACAGGCGCTCTCTGTGCTTCGTTGAGCTGGTCAATATATTTCTGCATGTAATTTTTCTCCTTTATGCAAAAATAAGAATTAAAAAAGAAAGTTCCTAAGATACTAAGATTCTGAGATGCTAAGTTTTTTTGAAGCCAAAGAATAGGCTTTTTATTAAACATGGTTTCCCGCTTTCGGCTATATGTCTCATCCGATAGCCATCGGGAGGAGAGGATACCGCCTCAATCGTGGCTAGGTTCAAACATTTGGCATTCTTTAAATATTTTTGAAAGAAAAATCTTTAATTAATTTTATCTTTGTAAAACTTACAAAATAAAATGAAAATAATTCTTACCGAAAATGCTGAAAAAACTTATTTTGAACTTACTAACAAATATTCAGAAAAAAAGGCAACATTGTTTTCTAAAAAAACAATCGCAATTTTGGAAATGATTCAAATAAATAATCACATTGGTGCGAGGTATAAAAAAACCAACTATCGAAAGTTCTTGATAACAAATCAAGTGTATCTTTTTTATAGAATTGAGGAAAATATTATTTACGTAACACTATTTTGGGACAATAAAAGAAATCCCTTAAATTTAGATATTATACTTAGTTCGTAGTTTTTGTTTAAAATCAGAAAAATCTACAGTCCTTCCCGCTTTAATATCTTCTTCGCTTTTTTGAAGTTCCTGAATCAAAATTTCTTCAGGAAACAATAAAGTCGTAATTAACTTTACTTCTTGATGTGTGAAGCTTTTTGATTTTAATTTTCTATAATATGTAGCATGTTTCAAACCTAGTTTTTGCATGAAAAACTCAGCTTTATAATAAGATTTACTAATTAATTCTGGGAGACTATTAATATAATTCTCGTAATTTTCAACTATCTGTATCATTAAATGATATTTTAAGTATTATAGTTTCACAAATATACTCTAATAAAATGATAATTAAGATAGAAAAAACAACAAAAAACTTAGCATCTCAGAACCTTAGCATCTTCGCAAACTCTATTTATAAAATACATCGTAAGCAAATCGAATCAAAGTTCCCACAACAACAATCAAAAAGAAAATTCTAATAAAACCATTTCCTTTATTGATTGCGAGTTTTGCACCAAGCCAGCCGCCAAGTCCGTTGCTGACTGCCATTGGGATTGCAATTGTCCAGATGATTTTTCCTTTTATCATAAACAAACAAATCGAACCGAAATTTGTTGCCAGATTTACCATTTTAGCATTCGCGGAAGCGTGCAAAAAATCAAAGCCTAAAAGTGCAATAAATGCCACAACGAAAAAACTTCCCGTTCCGGGACCAATAAATCCGTCGTAAAAACCGACGATTATACTAATTACAACCGCATAAATTATTTGTGTTGCTGCCGAATGATCTTTGGCAACATGCTGTCCGAAATTTTTCTTTGCATAAGTATATATAAATAACAATGATAAAACTACAAGCAAAAGCGGTTTCATAAAATCATTGCTAACCAGTGTCAAAATAGTAGAACCTAAAAATGCTGAAGGAACTGCTAAACACATCATAATCAAAAGCAATTTCCATTGAATAACTACTTTTTTCAGATATTGAAAAGCCGCGAAAGCTGTTCCGCTAAAAGCCGGAATTTTTAAAGTTCCTATAACTGTTGAAACTGGCAGATTTGGCAATAAAATTAACCCCATTGGTGTTTGGATTAATCCGCCGCCGCCCACAATTGCATCAATAAATCCTGCTGCAAAAGCAGCTAAACAAAGAAAAAGTATTATGTATGAATCCATTAAAAGTGTATTAAAAAACAAGTAGCAAAAGTAAGTTTTACAATTTGTTTATTCGTGTAAATTTAAAGTGGATTTCTCGTCAAAAAGTATATTTTTGCTAAAAAAAATTACCCAAATGGATTTTACAAGAATTATAGAATTAGCAAGTTATACTTTACCTGCCATTGTTACCGGATTTGTAGCCTACAGTTTTTTTGAACTGCATATTAAAAACAATGATAAAAAGCGTGCTTTTTTGTTAAACAGACAAGCACATAAAGAATCGCTTCCGATACGTCTACAAGCTTACGAACGTATGACATTATTTTTAGAGCGTATCAATTTGACCAAATTATTAATCAGAATCACTCCTATTTCTCACGATAAACATGATTACGAAAATTTTGTAATTGACCAAATCGAACAAGAATTTGAGCACAATTTAACGCAGCAAATTTATATGTCTGATGAATGCTGGACAATAATTACGACTGCAAAAAACTCAACTATCCAAATGATTCGTAAAGCTGCTATGAGCGACCGTGTTGACAGTGCAGATAAACTTCGTGAAGTTATTTTAAATGAATTATTAGAAAAACAATCTCCAAGCAATGCTGCTTTAGGTTACATTAAAAACGAGGTTGCTGAACTTTGGTAAGATAATAATTTTAGATTGCAGATTTTAGAGTTCAGATTAAAAGCATTTCCAATCTAAAATCTGCAATCTAAAATCTAAAATCATCTGTTATCACTCATAACCTCAGACTTATTCTGAGCATATTCATAACCTTGTTTCCACCATTCTTTCATTATTTCCTTATTGAAAATTAAAGCGTTATCAGTCAATTTGGTTGGAGTATAATATAAATTAAGTTTTACATCTTTAGTGTTTGCCATAAGTTTTCCTATAGCAATGTCATGTTTTTCAACCTGATCTAAAGCAATTCGGAACAAATCAATCATTAACGAAAATGGATTTTTACCAATAACCATTTTGCTTGTATTGACTTCTGTTTCCAAAATAATAACATCAATTTCTGTAGCGCCGCGGTTAATAGCTTCACGAATTGGAACCAAACTTGAAAACCCACCATCGCCATATTCGTAGTTGTTTTTTGAAACCAAACTCATAAACGGAACATAATTACTGGAGATCCAAGACCAATCGCAAAACTCTTCATAACTGCAATCTTTTACTGATTTGTATTCTGATTCATTTTTAGTGAAATTGGTGACCGTAATAATTACGTCATTATTCATTTTTTTAAGATTATTGAAATCAGAAAGAGAAAAATTATTTCTAATGTATTTCTTCAAACCTTTGCTTTCGCCAAAAGTTCTCTTTCCCTTAAAAAACTGACGAAGTACATTAAAGTGATTAATCGTCACGATATCCACTCCTTCTTTTACTTTTACTACAAAGGGGCAGATATTAAAAATACTGGACATTGTAACATTGGTATAAACGGAATGTATTTTTTTGATATGACCGAGAGCTAAATGCGGAATAAGCAAACTTCCTGTAGATGTTCCTATAAATAAATCGTATTCATGATGTTTTTCTTCAATTAAATACTGTGCAACTCCTCCGGCGAAGGCTCCTTTACTTCCACCACCAGAAATAACTAATGCTCTCATAAAATATATAGTAGGTTTTGTTTTTGGTTAGAAAATAGAAGAAAGAAAATAGAATATAGACTCACCTAAAAATCTATTTTCTTTCTTCTATTCTCTATTTTCTATTCTTTTAATAAACGATTCAATTGAAACTGTTCATCGGGGTTCAAATTAGGTAAAATTCTATTAAATGAAGCACGCATTTCTGAATTTTTTAATAAAATCCTAATCGAATCTCTTCCAAATTTTGAAAACTGCCACATATGGTGCGTTGTGGCGTTAACTAAATTGGTTAAAACTTCATCGTTAATAAACTTAAACGCAATCAATTTTTCTAGCGCATTCTGGCGTGTTGTTGCTTCATATTTTGTTGTAGAAAAAGAAATTAATTCATTTATTAATTCCTCAGGATTACTGCTGTAATCTTGGGTAGACAAAGCAAGCGAAAGCCATAATGTGCGAAGGTTATAATCGTTAAAACCAATCCAGTTTTTCGATTTATCAAGATATTCTTTTCTATGATTCGGGAAGTTATTCCATAAATAGAATAATGCGGCTTCTTGTGTTTGATACGATTTATCGTCTAAAAGTGTTTCATATTCTGTTCTAAAATCTTCCGGGATTTTTGATAAAGTTTCTGCTAAAGTCTGACGAAGCTGTACGTTATTTTGATGCAAAGCTTTCAATAATAACTCTTTTTTATCTTCATATTTTTCAGTCTGTAATTGCGAAATAATTGCTTCTTTTACTGAATGATGAATATCTGAATCCATAGTTTTAGTGAAGAAATCAAGCTTTTCTTTTAAAGGTGTTTTCTTTAATTTATCAACTTCTAAGTGCACTTTAATTGCATTGTTTTTGCTTAATAAAGCATTGGCAGTCGGCGTATCAAAAGCTGTAGATTCCAGCCAGGTTTTTTGAAACTGAACCAAATCAAAATCCGAAACTTTTTTAATTTCGTCGAAGAAATTCTCTGTATTTACATTCTTGAATGCATATTTATTCAAATAACTTTTTATCGCTTTTTTAAAGGCTTTATCTCCAATGGATTCGTGTAAAACAAAAAGTGCCCACGCTCCTTTTTCATAAAAAGTCAGCGAACTGGCTTTTCCGTTTAAAACCGGAATAGTGTCTGTTCTTGATGCAAATTTTATCTGTTGTGCCGTATCATATAATTTGGCATAAAAGTAATCATCTCCAAAAATATTTCTTTCTGCCAATAATGCATAATACGTTGCAAAACCTTCCTGAAGCCAGTGATGTGTGCTGCTTTCGGCAGTAATTAAATCTCCAAACCAATGATGTGCCAGTTCATGTGCATCAACATTAGTATAATTTCGATCTGTAAAACCAATATTATCCACTACATAACGAGTTGTAAAAAGTGTCGTTGTTGTATTTTCCATTCCGCCATACAAAAAATCGCGAACCGGAATCTGCCTGAAAACTTTCCACGGATATTTTACGCCAATTTCTTTTTCCAGGAAATCAAAAATTCGTTTTGAATAACGGTATGTTGGCTCAAAACGTGAAGCATCTTTGTTTTCAATATAATATTCTAACGGAATTTTAGATTTAGATGTAAATTGCTTTTTGTCATATTTTCCAATAGAAAGCACTAATAAATAAGAACTCATCGGATTTTCCATTTGGTATTGCCAATGCACCAAATTATCTTTCTCTGTTTTACTTTTTAAGACTCCATTTGAAACGACTTGATATTCTTTTTTATAAGTTATTCCGAGATTGAAAATTACTTTTTCATTTACATCATCAAAACTCGGAAACCAGTTGCTGGTATATCTTCCCTGCCCTTGCGTCCAGATTTGAATATCGTCATTTTCAATATTTACAAAATACAATGCCTGTTTTGGTTTTACGTTGTAACTGAAAATCAGATGATTATTTCCTTTTTGAAAATTATTGATGATTTGTAATTCTTTGTTTGTATTAATAAATTTTACATCTTTTCCATCAATTTGAACATTGGTAAACTGCATGTTTTTAGCATCGATTTTTATGGTATCAATTGATTGTAAAACCTCAAAATCGTAATCTACTTGTCCGTAAATTATTTTTTGGGAATCAACGATATTTAATTGACCTGAAACCGATTTAAAATCAACATATTTGGTTTGCTGTGCAAAAATGAATGTGGTTATAAAAGAGAAAATGTATTTCATTGCAATTGTGAATTTATAGAATCCGTATCCCAAGATATTGGATTATTTTTAATATAATCATAAATTGTTTCAAATGTTTTGTAATTTCTAACAATATGATCGTGATAGTTTTGCTGCCAAATTGTTTCAAAACCATTGATTTGTTTTGTTGTAACCGATTTAAAAATAGCAACAAAAGAGGAAATGGAATTGGGTTTACGATAAAATGTCTGCAAAGATTGGTTCTGTAGAGACGCACAGCAGTACGTCTCCGCAAAGTGTGTCGACAAAGATTGGGTTTCATTCGTTGTAGATGTGCCGGACGTAGACGCACTGCTGTGCGTCTCTACAATATGCGACCTTTTAATTGGTACGTTTAAATTCGATTCGTTTGATGATTTCGACAAAGATTGGTTCTGTAGAGACGCACAGCAGTGCGTCTCCGCAAAGTGTGTCGACAAAGATTGTGTTTCATTCGTTGTGGATATGCCGGACGTAGACGCACTGCTGTGCGTCTCTACAATATGCGATGTGTTAATCTGCAACGTTTTAATTTGTGACGTTTCAACCCGTTTTTCCATATTTTCCTGAATTTCAATCAACAAATGAATATGATTTGGCATCACAATCCAATTATGAAAAAACCAATTTTTACGAATCTTTATCGATTTCAAAAGCTCATTCTCAATAATCTTTCCATTTTCATTTAAAATCATTTTTCCATCTTCAACAGATCCAAAAATGCATTCTCTGTCTTTTGTAACCATTGTAATGAAATAAACTGCTTCACTAGAATAATCCCAATCTCTCAATCGATTGGAATCAATTTTTAATTTGTCCTTATATAATGTCATAAATTGGCGTGTAAAAACCCAAAGTTACAAAGGTTCAACAACAAATCGAATGAAATTTGTAAGTTTACAACACAAAAATAACCAAACGTGTCTATACCTAAAAAAGCCTTATTTAACTGGAGCAGCGGAAAAGATTCTGCACTAACATTATATAAAATTCTTCAAAATCCTGAATTTAAAATCGAATGTTTATTAACGAGCGTAAATCAGCAATATCAGCGAATTTCAATGCATGGTGTTCGTGTTGAATTATTACAGGCTCAGGCAGAAAGCATCGGAATTCCGTTAAAAATTATGCAGGTTCCGGAAATGCCGACAATGGAAGTTTACGAAACTGTAATGACAGAAACCTTGACGGAATTAAAAAATCAAGGAATTATGTACTCTGTTTTTGGAGATATTTTTCTGGAAGATTTGCGAAAATATCGTGAAGAACAATTGGCGAGAATAGGTTTTGAAGGTGTTTTTCCCATTTGGAAAATTCCATCTCACAATTTAATTCAGGAATTTATTTCGCTTGGATTTAAAACGATTGTGGTTTGCGTAAACGAAAGATATTTAGATAAAAGTTTTGTCGGCCGAATTATCGATCAGGATTTCATAAATGATTTACCTGAAAACGTTGATGTTTGCGGAGAAAACGGAGAATTTCATACTTTTACTTTTGATGGACCAATTTTTTCGAAACCTATTGATTTTGAAATTGGAGAAATTGTTTATCGAAAATATGAAAAACCAAAAACCCAGGATTCATCCAATAAAGCCTGTGACACTAATGCAGCAGATGCTTTTGATTTTGGATTTTGGTATTGTGATCTTATTTAATTGTTTCAATATAAAAACAAATTTATATGTCTTTGCAAGAAAGTTACGAAGTAAAAAAAGTGCTTCAGTTTCTAAATGAAATTAACATCAATATAATTGAAAAAGAATTGGGTACAACTTTTTTACCCGGATTGGATTTAGGGCCAAATTGCATTTATATTGATTATAATAATTTACTTTATCCCGGAGATATTTTACATGAAGCTGGACATCTTGCCGTTACAACTTCTATAGAAAGAAAATTAATAGGTACAGACGAAATATCACCTGAATGGCCTACTCATGGAGAAGAAATCGCAGCTATTCTATGGTCATTTGCTGCAGCCACTTATTTGAATTTACCTTTAGAATTTATATTTCACCCAAATGGATATAAAAATGATTCTGATTGGTTAATTTCAAATTTCAGTAATGAAAATTACATAGGATTACCTCTTTTGGAATGGATGGGTTTATGTCTGGGAAATGAACTTGCTGCTAAAGAAGGAAAATCAGCTTTTCCAGCAATGCTAAAATGGATGCGGGATTAATTCTGTTCCTCATACATTGCTAACAAATTCGTAACCGTATTCAAGTTACGCATTGTGCCAATTACATTTAGTTTTTTCTCGATATATTTCAATTCCAGTCTTGTCTTTCCGGCGCCAACAGCATATTTAATATAAATCCTGTTTTCGTCAATAGTTGCTTCATCTGGTTTAAACTGGCTGATTTTTAAATCATGAATGCTTTCTTTTTTCAAGGCAATCGCAACAAAAACAATATAAAGCTTTTTGATATCTATATCTTTTTCCTTTAAATAAAGATTGTTTGCAAAACACAATTCTAAATCCTTTTTTGCAATTACAATGGCAGGAACTTCATGTCCAAAAACCTTAAAAATTTCCTGTTTGATCATAAAACCCACTTTCGCAGCATCTTCTTCACTATCAACAAAAACATTTCCGGATTGCAGATAAGTACGAACGTTTTGAAAACCAATATTTTCAAGCATTGTTTTCAAAGCGTCCATTTTGATCATATTGTGACCAGAGACATTGATTCCGCGAAGAAGTGCTAAGTGTGTTGCCATTTTTAAAATTTTAGTCAAAGATAAATATTCATTGTATCAAAACTAGTCTTCATCTTCACCAATTTCTATATCGAATTTGATTAAAAAATCATTGAGTTGTTTTTTATACTTTGCTTTTGCTTCATCAACGATTTCATCAGCTTCTTCGTTTGTTTCTATTGCATTAAAACCAAATTCCTTTTTAACCCATTGCTGGAACTCTTCTTTGTTTTCATTTTCTTCATAATATTCTTCATCTTTATAGAAATAAGCATTGTCAAAATCGACTGAAATTTCAGTATCCAAAGTTAAAAGATGAATCAATTTTCGGGTATTTTCAGCTACAACATGAATTCCGCCTTCGTCACCAAAAACTACTATTGGGCAATTATTTAAATCTTTATCGATAAGCCAGTACGCATACGAACTTCCTGAACCATTTGCGCCTGCAAATTCAATAAAACTATTGTAGAATTCTTCTTCTTCAGACCATGTTTTTATTCCGGTTTTATCATCATAAATTAACAAACCAAAACATTCTGAATAGGTTTCAGATCCATATTTTTGATCAAATCCGTAAAGTTTCACTAAATCTTCTGGTAAAGCATAATTGTCAAACTGAACCGAATATTCTTCTAGAGAAAAACTATTATCATATTCCTGATATTCAGTTTCTTCATCGTCATCGTTGTCTTCATCTTCTTCATCAGAAGTTTCTTTTGTCAAAACTTCAAAAGCTTCTAATGCTGCACATTTTACAGTAAACATTTCTATTCCGGGTGCAGTTTCATTATTGGCCCATTGATATTTGGTATCTCCTTCTTCATCAAGATATTCTAAAACAAGCGTAATTTCTTCATCATCATGACACCATAAAGCACGCATTTTAATGTTAAAACCATTTCCAATTTCTTCAGAAAGCTGGCTGTATTTCTTTCCTTCATAAGTAAACGGAATAAAGGAATATTCGTTTGTACCGCTCTTTTTACTAATTCTGCCTATGTGTTTTACATATTCTAATTGAGATAAAACTTCTACCATATTTATAAACTGACTGCGAAAATCAGTATACATATATTTTTCTTTTTTATCGTAATCAAGAATCGAAAGCCCTTCTTTAAAAACGTCTTCGTGGTAATTGTTTCCTAGTATTTCAGTTCCATTTGAAACCTCGATAAAAGAATCATCGACAATGTCAGATAATTTATGTGTGGATGGAAAGTAGTTTTCAATTATAATTATATTGCCGTCAGCATCACTTAGATTGCTGCAAATCATTATATCCGGTCTGTTTACGCTCACAATTGCCTGAATATCTGTAAAACGTTCAAAATGCATCAGCATATCGTCGCTGTAAATTAACCACGATGTAACATCACCTTTTACAAAAAGTTCTCCGTGATTGTATTCACCAATAATGGTATCACATTTTAAACCTCCGCCTAAATAATGAACATTTCCAAACAAAGTGATATTAACCGTTTTAGTTTCTCCCAAAACAATCAAAGCGGGCGAATTATCGGTATCAAAAGAACTTATAAGTTTTTTGACATTCAGGCTTCCTTTAAAAATAAATCCCAGAATAAAAATATCCTGATGTTGTTCTGTAGTGAAATCCATCTCGAAGGAATCCATTTCTACATCTTCTTCTGCTAATAAAAAGATTGGATTTTCTTCATAATCAGGAAAACGCCAGGTATCTTCAAAAACATTGTAGATTTTTTGACCGTTAAAATCCGTAAGATCTCCAATAATAGTGTGGGCTTCGTTTCTATTAATAACTTTAAACGTAACACCTGCAAACACAATAGTTTCAAAAGGAACTTTTTCTTCTTTACTCATTTTCTTAGTGGCTTATATTTAAAACAAATCTAATAATTATCTTTATTTATTAAAACAAAACTGACTATAAACGAAAAAACTCTGTTAAGTTTCTAACAGAGTTTTTATATTTTGAATTTCGTGAAATCTACAACTATTTTGTTTTTTCGTATACCAATGTCGGGCCATCGCAATTTTGCCATGTACTTATTAGTTCTTGTGCTTCATTAATAAATAATTCTTCACTTAAATTTCCGGTACAGCTTTCTATAATTTCGCTTGTACTGGTATATGTTAATTTAAAGTGCTTCTGATTTTGAATTTCTGTTATCGAAAAAGTTCCTGATGCCGTTGTTGTAACTCCATCTTTTGTTCTGGTTTTTATAAACGTATTATCTTTTTTTAAATCATAATATTCCAGATATTGCGGCTTGCCTATAATATAAATAGCTTCAACAAAAGAACCAGTAGATCTGGTCAGTTTCCATTTTCCGTAATAAGTAAAAGAAGATCGGGAATCGGCATTATCACTTGAACAGGAAACAATACTTAACATTAATATAAAAATAGAGGCAAATTTTTTCATTTTGATTTTATTTTTAAAGTTTAACTATATAAATAGATGATAAAATTGTTAAAAGGTTGCTTATCTGTGTAATAAAATTTTTCAAAAGTAATGTACTTTCAAATTTCCTAATTAAAATTTATCTTCGCTTTTCAAATTAAATCCCAAAATAGAAATTCCAAATTCCAATACCGAAATCTAAAATCAACAATCTAAAGTCTAAAATCTAAAATTCATAAATGTCTAATAATCTCCTGGATACTCCTATCGAATACTTAAAAGGTGTTGGCCCAAGCCGTGGTCAATTGCTTCGTAAGGAATTGGGAATTCATAAATATGGAGATTTAGTCAATTTTTATCCTAATCGATATATTGACAGAACACGTTATTATAAGATTAACGAACTGCAAAATACGGGAAGTGAGGTTCAGATTGTTGGTAAAATCATCAACATAAAAACGGTTGAATTTGCTAAAAACAAAAAACGTTTAGTTGCCAGTTTTGTTGATGAAACCGGAATGATTGAACTGAACTGGTTTCAGGGTCATAAATGGATTCGAGAAAGTTTAAAACTGAACGAACAGCTTGTTATTTTTGGAAAATGTTCTTTATACGGAAGCCAATTTAGTATGGCACATCCTGAAATTGAGTTGTTGAGCGAGCACGAAAAAAGTCTTCGTTCTGCCATGCAGCCGGTTTATCCTTCTACAGAAACGTTGACAAACCGAGGCATTTCAAACCGAACTATCAATAAAATGATGGAACAATTGTTTATTGAAACTCAGGCTTTGTTTACCGAAACTTTCCCGGCTTATTTACTTGAAGAATTGAAGCTGATTCCGAAAAGGGCGGCTTTATTTAATATACATTTTCCAAAAAGCGCCGATGCTTTGGCGAAAGCCCAATTCCGATTAAAGTTTGAAGAATTATTTTTTATTCAATTACAATTAATTACTAAAAACTTAATCAGAAAACATAAAATAAAAGGGCATCCGTTTACAAAAGTAGGGGAACTTTTTAATGATTTCTACCAAAATCATCTTCCGTTTGATTTAACCAATGCTCAAAAAAGGGTTATAAAAGAAATCCGCTCCGATATGGGAAGCAACGCCCAAATGAACCGATTACTTCAGGGAGATGTTGGTTCAGGAAAAACGATTGTGGCTTTTATGAGCATGCTTTTGGCGATTGACAATGGTTTTCAGGCGTGTTTAATGGCACCGACAGAAATTCTGGCCAATCAGCATTTTCTTGGATTGTCGGAATTTGCTAATACACTAAACATCAACATTAAAATATTAACGGGTTCAACTAAAACTTCTGAAAGGAAAATTATTCATGAAGAACTGGAGAACGGAAGTTTGCAGATTTTAATTGGAACTCATGCTTTGTTAGAAGATAAAGTAAAGTTTCAAAGTTTAGGTTTAGCGGTTATTGACGAACAGCACCGTTTTGGTGTAGAACAACGCTCCAAATTGTGGAAGAAAAATGATATTCCGCCGCATGTTTTGGTTATGACGGCAACGCCAATTCCGAGAACTTTGGCTATGAGTTTATACGGAGATCTTGATATTTCTGTAATTGATGAATTACCACCGGGAAGAAAACCTATTGAAACGGCACATCGTTTTGATAGTAACCGCCTAAAAGTCTGGAAATTCCTGCGCGACGAAATTGCAAAAGGAAGGCAAATTTATATTGTGTATCCGTTAATTCAGGAATCTGAAAAAATGGATTATAAGGATTTAATGGACGGTTACGAAAGTATTTCAAGAGATTTTCCGCTGCCGCAATATTCGATTTCAATTTTGCACGGAAAAATGAAACCTGCGGATAAAGATGCAGAAATGAAACGTTTTTCTGAAGGGAAAACTAATATTATGGTCGCAACAACTGTAATTGAAGTTGGTGTAAATGTGCCAAATGCCAGCGTTATGATTATCGAAAGTGCCGAACGTTTTGGTTTATCGCAATTACATCAGCTACGCGGACGTGTGGGCCGTGGCGCGGAACAGAGTTATTGTATTTTAATGACTAGCCACAAATTAAGCGCCGACAGCAAAACGAGAATGGAAACCATGGTACAAACAAACGACGGTTTCGAAATCGCCGAAGTCGACTTAAAACTTCGCGGTCCCGGAGATTTAATGGGAACGCAGCAAAGTGGAGTTTTAAATTTACAAATCGCTGATATTGTCCGCGATCGTGATATTTTATCTTTGGCACGAAACTACGCCTTAAAAGTTTTAAAAGAAGACGCTCCGCTACAAAAACCGGAACATGCTATTTTAAAAATGGTTTTTATAGAATTGACCAAGAAGAAAAATATTTGGAATTATATATCTTAAAAAAGTTGCTAAGATGCTGAGATACTAAGATACTAAGATTCTAAGTTTCTAAGTTTCTAAGACTCTAAGTTATTAAGGTTCTAAGATACTGAGTTTTTTTAAGATTTTAAGATTTATCTTAATACAGAATTGTCATCCTGAGCGAAGTCGAAGGCTTATGAAACCAAAAAAATCTTAGAATCTTAGCATCTCATAACCTTAGCATCTTAAAAAAAATACACTCCACTGCATCAATAAGTTTTAAATATTCAGGTGATTAGATTTGTTGGGGAGCAAACTTTTGATTTGAATATTACTTCGACGCAATGAAGTATATTTATTAAACTATTTCTTGGGCGGCGTTTTGTCAAATAATCCGCTGAATAAGCCTTTGCTTACTTTGTTTTTATCATCTTTTCCTGTGGCGATTAAATGGTCGATATATTCCATATAAGTTTTTTTTCGCTCTTCTAAAAAGCCAACCAAATATTCTTCAGAAGCGATTAGGCCGCTGGCTTCTTCAATCTGTAAAAGCTTTTTATATAATGGTTCAATAAATTTCGTAATGAGAGGTTCCGGAACTGATTTTCTTGTTCCAAAGTAGCCTACAATACCTCCATCAGCATCGGCAATAATTTTAAAATCGGTTACAACCCAGTAATAACGACCGGTTTTTGCCATATTTTTTATAATAACATGAATGTTTTCACTTGATTTAATGCTGTCCCACAAGAATTTAAAAATAACTTTTGGCATATCAGGATGCCTCACAATATTGTGAGGCTGTCCTACAAGTTCAAATTCATCATATCCTGAGACATCTATAAAATCTTCATTGGCATAAAGAATCGTTCCGTTTTTATCTGTTTTACTAAGTAATACTTTATTTTTATTCCAATCCACTTCTCTGTCAGAAGGCGTTGGACGGTTAAATCTCGTATCCATAAATTTGCTGCTAATAATTAATAAATGGTTGATTGTGCGTGTAAAAATGTTGGTGCGGGGAAGTTGGTTTTTACAGTTTTTAATTTCTGGTATTAGTCGATTTTACATGAATATCATTGACTAAATCATCGATTTTTTTGGCACTTTCACGCATCATATCCAAATAGGTCAAAAGCTTGTCATTATCGGTATGTCCTTTTGAAACATCAATTAATTTTAAAACAGAATTCACCGGAAGTTTTAAATCCAGGGTTGTTCTGTGAATAAAATCGTTGTATTCTTTTGTTGCCGATAAAGAACTGTATTTAGCAGAAGCCAGTTTCATGTTTTCTAATTCGTATTCATCAGAAATTTTAGAGATATGATTGTGACTGTGTTCTTTAAAATAATAAGCCCAATACCCATTCATAAAAAATACAACGGCAGCCAAAACAGTATGAATAATAAGCGTTTCTAAATCAAAATTTACCTGAGAGAAATAAACCTGAAGTCCGTTTGCGTCATTATAAACAAAGTTTTGCAAATAAGCCAAGCCAGCGTGATGAAGCACAACCAAAAGCGTTAGCGGAATCTGTAATTTCCAGTTTTGGTAAATAATTAAAATGGTACTGGCAATGAAAACTGTAAAGTGCATTTCGAATAAACCATGCATTTGGTAAATATATTGTGCCATAAATACTGCCAGTATAACTGACAGAACGTATTGATAAAATTTAGAATTCTTTAGAAAAAACTTTGCCGAATAATAGGCCAAAAGGTTCAGCGTTCCAACTCCTACTCCAATTTCGAATGTATCATACTTAAAGGATAATCCGATTCCGAGAAGAAAATAAACGGCTAAAACATAATTAATAATGATATCTGATTTTTGCGTCATAGTCGACATAAAACTGTGCAGATAATCTTGCTCATTTAAACTGGCTTTTGTTTTCATAGGTTTAAAAATTTTAGTTAGTGATAGATTTTATTTAGTGCAATTTGGTAATGAACATCCGTAAGCTCTAAGAGCTAAAGCATTAAATGAGGGCGAAATATTTTGTTTTAACAGCGATTCGATCGCCATTTGGGCGTAATTACTATCGGCATCTGTGCAATATCTTGTTTTATTGTAATTACCACGATAATATAAATTATGATCAGCATCCAGCAGAACTGCTTGCGGAGTCGAAATCACGCCGCATTTTTGAGCGATGCCTTCATCAAAATAAACCGGAATTGGTGCGCCGAATTTTTCCTGAATTTCTTCGATAGAAAAAGTTTTCTTTTTGTTTAACACCACAATTTTAAAATTGATTTTATCTCCGTATTTCTTTATCAAATCACTTACATGCGGCACATTGAAACGTGAGCACGGACAATCCGGATTAAAGAAGTGAAAAAAAACAGGTTTATTATCAAACACACAGCATTGCGACAAATCAACTTTGGCGCCCATTGCTATAGCATGATAATTTTTCGGAATTGGCGTTGGCAGACTATATTTAAATTCATTCTGCCAAAAAAGATAACCAACTGAAAATAGTAAAAGTGTAAACCATAAAGCTAAGAGTATTTTTTTCTTCATATATTATTTTTTTAGTAATTAAGAACAAAAAATATAAACACTTGTTAATATAATTATCAAATAATTTCTGTAAAAAACCTAAAAAATTACACCTAACTCATTATTTTAACTAATAAACTTACATAATTTAGTAAGCATTAGTAGCAAAACCAACATTTTGTTTAACATAGTAATGTTACAAATAAATTCGATAAACTGCAAAGAAAATCGGACAAAAGCAAAAAAAAATTATGAAGCCTGAGCAATCATTGAAGTTCTGAGATGATAAAACCAGAAACATTAAGTTTTACTTTTTAAAATAAAAAATTACATTTATTTGATTATGAGACAGATAACTTACAAAACATTTTAATTGTTAAGAATTACAAAAAAAAGTAATATTTACATTTAAACCTTTTCTTAAAAACGATGTCTAAAAGCAAACTTTTGCTGTTAGAGCTCATTAAAACGATTTGAAATTATTGTAAGCCAAGTGTTAAATAAAAGCTAACGCCTTTTGGTTTCAGCACAAAAAGTTAAATTTGCTAGTTGCAAAAAAACATACAACAAAAAAACATTCACCTAAATTTTATGAAATTAAAACACCTAATCTACGCCTTGATCATCATCGTTTTAGGAGGATTTATTACTTACCGAATAATATCCAACAAAGGCAAAAATGACGAATCAAAAAAATTTGGCGATAAAGATAAGCCAACAACTGTAACCGGGCTTGTAGTTAAAACTTCGACATTTGATAACAACTTATCTTTATCTGGCTCAATCGAAGCAAACGAACAAATTGAAATTCACAGTGAAGTTTCGGGAATTGTAGAAGGTATTTATTTTAATGAAGGAACTTACGTGAATAAAGGTCAGGTACTTTTTAAAGTAAACGACATTGAATTAAAAGCACAATTAAGACAAGCTGTAACCAAAGAAGGCTTAGCTGCAGAAAATGAAAGAAGAGCCAAACTTTTACTTCAAAAAGAAGCCATCAGCCAGGAAGAAGCAGATGTTGCAAGAGCAGATTACGCTTCGGCACAAGCACAAAGTCAGCTAATTAGAGCCCAAATATCTAAAACCTCTGTAAAAGCACCATTTTCAGGAAAAGTAGGTTTACGTTCTATTTCGCCGGGAACTTATATTACACCAACAGTTGTAGTAGCAAAACTGGTTAATACAGGAAAATTAAAAATTACATTCTCAATTCCGGAAAAATATGCAGCGCAGGTAAAATCCGGTTCAATAATCGATTTTAATGTTTCAGGATCTGATAAAACCTATTCAGCAAAAATTTATGCAATCGAGCCAGAAATTGCAGTTGCAACACGTACATTACAAATTCGCGCTATTGCAGATAATATCGACGGAAAACTTTTCCCAGGGACTTTTGCCGATGTAAAATTACCATTAAATATTATTAAAGATGCTATAGTTGTACCTTCTCAGGCTATCATACCTGTTCAGGACGGTAAAAAAGTGTTTATTGCAGATATGGGCAAAGCCAAAGAAGTTATGGTTGATGCCACAACAAGAACTGATGCTTCTATTTTGATTTTATCAGGATTAAAAGCCGGAGATACTTTAATAACAAGCGGTGTTATGTCATTAAAAAATGAAGCACCAATAAAAGTTAAAGTAAAATAGTCATAAAGCCGAAAGTCCAAAGTCGTAAGACTTAAATATAGATTTAAAGATGGCAGTAAGATTTAGCAATAAATCTGAAATCTAAAATCAACAATCTAAAATCTAAAATCACACATGAGTTTATCAACTACAAGTATAAGAAGACCTGTTTTAACCATTGTACTGAATTTATTAATCATATTA
Organism: Flavobacterium sp. FG68; assembly: GCF_057808895.1. Classification (NCBI taxonomy): domain Bacteria; kingdom Pseudomonadati; phylum Bacteroidota; class Flavobacteriia; order Flavobacteriales; family Flavobacteriaceae; genus Flavobacterium; species Flavobacterium sp. FG68. Next base: position 12,111 of record NZ_JBMDIY010000035.1, on the reverse strand, counting down.
TTCGGCTTTATTGGTTATACATTTTTGGGTGTTCGTGAATTTCCTTCCATCGATCCCGCACAGGTTTCTATTAGAACCAATTATACAGGAGCCAATTCTGATATTATAGAATCACAAATTACAGAACCTCTTGAAAAAGCGGTAAATGCAATTGACGGAATTCGAAACATAACATCATCCAGTAATCAGGGAAGCAGTAATATTACCATCGAATTTAATCTGGATAAAAATCTGGAAGAAGCTGCAAATGATGTTCGTGATAAAGTCTCGCAGGCTGTTCGAAGCTTACCACAGGATATTGATGCGCCGCCGGTGGTTTCTAAAGCGGATGCAGATAGTGAATCTATTATTTCGATGACGGTTCAGAGCGATACCCGAAGTTCTTTAGAACTAAGCGATTATGCCGAAAATGTAATTTCACAGCGTTTAGAAACTATTCCCGGAGTAAGCGGGGTTCAAATTTGGGGACAAAAACGTTACGCCATGCGTTTATGGATTGATCCGATAAAATTAAATGCTTATAACTGTACTGTTGCTGATGTTCGGGATGCCTTAAATGCGCAAAACGTAGAATTACCATCTGGAAAATTAACTGGAAACAATACCGAATTGACCGTAAAAACCATTGGAAACCTTTCAAAACCAGAAGAATTTAATAATATTATCATTCGAACAGACGGAGAGAAAATTGTTCGTTTGAGCGATGTGGGCGGTGCCGAACTAGGACCTGAAAATATCGAAACTTCTTTAACATCTTCGGGACTTCCTATGATTGGTTTAGCCATAGTACCGATGCCGGGAGCCAATTATCTTGATATTTCGAAAGAATTCTATAAAAAATATGATGCTTTAAAAAAGGATCTCCCAAAGGATATAAAACTAAATATTGCACTTGATAATACGCTGTTCGTAAAAAAATCAGTACTTGAAGTTGCCGAAACTTTAGGAATTTCGATCATTCTTGTAATCATTATTATTTATCTTTTCTTTAGAGACTGGGCAATTGCGTTCAGGCCTTTAATTGATATTCCCGTTTCGTTAATTGCTACTTTCTTTATTATGTGGCTTTTTGGGTTCTCTATCAATGTATTGACTTTATTAGCAATTGTTTTGGCAACAGGTTTGGTTGTGGATGACGGAATTGTAGTAACTGAAAATATCTTTAAAAAGGTGGAAGAAGGAATGTCGCCAATTGAAGCGGCTATTAAAGGTTCTAATGAAATTTTCTATGCCGTAATCTCTATTTCAGTAACACTTGCGGCGGTATTTTTACCTGTAATTTTCTTAGAAGGTTTCGTAGGCCGACTCTTTAGGGAATTTGGGGTCGTTATTGGTGCGGCTGTATTAATTTCTGCCTTTGTATCATTGACTTTAACACCAATGCTGAATGCTTATTTAATGAAAGGCGGAGAGCAGAAAAAATCAAAATTCTATATTAAAACAGAACCATTTTTCGAAAAAATGAACAGCGGTTATGCGGAGTCTTTAACCAAATTCATGGATAAAAAATGGATCTCCTTCCCTATTCTTATTGTTTGTTTTGGATTGATCTATTTGTTTTTTACTATACTCCCAAAAGAAACTGCTCCTTATGACGACAGAAGTTCGGTAACCATGAGAATGACCACTCCAGAAGGCTCTTCTTATGAATATACCAACCGTTTTATGCAGGAAATATCAAAATTGGTTGATGATTCTATTCCGGAGAAAAAAGTCAGCTTGGTAATTACCGCAGGAGGTTCCGGAGGTTCTGCAACAAATTCCGGTTTTATCAGGCTTTCGCTGAAAGAACCAGACGAAAGAAACAAGTCTCAAAAAGATATTGCTGATCAATTATCAAAATGGACAAAAAAATATCCAGATGCTAAAACATCTGTGATTCAGCAGCCTACAATTGCCGTGAACAGACGTGGAGGTCTTCCGATTCAGTACATTATTCAGGCTCCAACTTTTGAAAAACTAAGAGAAAAAATCCCTGTTTTTATGAATGAAGTAGGTAAAAGCGATGTTTTCTCGACAACAGATGTTAATTTAAAATTTAATAAACCTGAAATCAACGTAAGTATCGATCGTGAAAAAGCAGAGAGTTTAGGAATTTCTATTATTGATATTGCACAGACTTTACAGCTTTCGCTAAGCGGACAGCGTTTTGGATATTTCATTAAAAACGGAAAACAATATCAGGTTATTGGCCAGTTTGATCAAAAAGACAGATCGAAACCGCTGGATTTAACTTCGATGTTTGTAAAGAACAAAAGCGGACAATTAATTCAAATGGACAATGTTGTAAATGTTGTCGAGCAGAGTAATCCGCCGCAATTGTACCACAACAACCGTTATATGTCTGCAACCGTTTCTGCAGGTTTAGCTCCGGGAAAAAGTATCAGCGACGGTATTGAGGAAATGGACAGAATTAAAGCCAAAGTTTTAAACGAAAGTTTTACAACAGATTTAAGTGGAGAATCGCGAGATTTTGTGGAGAGTAGTTCGAATACATCTTTTGCATTTGGATTAGCTTTACTATTAATTTTCCTGATTCTTGCAGCACAGTTTGAAAGTTTTATCGATCCGTTTATTATCATATTAACAGTACCAATGGCGGTTGCGGGAGCTTTATTTTCACTTTGGTTATTCAACCAGACCTGGAATATTTTCAGCCAGATTGGAACCGTAATGCTTATTGGTCTGGTTACGAAAAATGGTATTTTGATTGTCGAATTTGCCAATCAGTTACGCGAACAGGGCAAACCAAAAATGGAAGCTATTCTTGAAGCATCAGAGGCACGTTTACGTCCTATTTTAATGACGAGTTTAGCGATTGCATTAGGAGCATTACCAATTGCAATGTCACTTGGAGCCGCTTCTACCAGTAGAATTGGTATGGGAGTTGTAATTGTGGGAGGAACTATTTTCTCTTTGGCGCTGACTCTTTTTGTTATTCCGGCGATTTATTTTATGTGGTCAAAAGCCAGAAAACATTATCCTGAATTTGATCGTATCGACGAATACGAAAAAGAAAGTAAATAATATTAGCCATGAATTCACGAATAAAATTTGTGAATTCATGGCAAAAGAAAAATAATATGAATATTAAGAATATATACTGCACTTTAATAGTTCTGTTCTTTTGTATTTTTAAAACAAATGCACAGGAAGTTTTGACTATTGAAGAAGCAATGAAAATCGCTTTAGAAAATAATTTTGAGATTAAAATTGCCAAAAATAATTCGACAATAAGCGAAACAAATGTTACTGTAGGAAACGCAGGAATACTGCCAACAGCTACAGCTAATATTGTTGACAACAATAGTGTTACCAACTCAACTCAGGTACGTCAGGACGGAACATCGACGACGTTAAACAATGCAAAAAACAACAGTTTAACATATGGAGTTAGTTTAGGCTGGACAGTTTTTGACGGAATGAGAATGTTTGCGAGATACGATCAGTTAAAAGAACTTCAAAAATTAGGCGATTCCGAATTAAAAAGAACAATTCTCGTAAAAATTGGTCAGGTAAATGCTGCTTATTATGATTTGGTTCAGCAACAGCATCAATTAGCGGCTTTGGATACTACAATTGTAATTTCTAAACAAAGAGTAGAATTAGCACAAAATCGTTTCACCATTGGTAAAGCTTCAAAACTAGAAGTATTAAATGCACAGGTTGATTTAAATACTGATCAGGTTACTTTATTGAGACAAAAAGAATCGTATGCTAATGCCAAAATATTATTGAACCAATATTTAGCGCGTGATCCTAAAATTAATTTCAAAGTAACTGATGTTGTTACTGTTGATGATAAACTGGTTTTGGCTGATTTAATGAATTTGGCACAAAAACAAAATCCGGCTTTAGAATCTCAAATCATCAATAAACGTATTGCCGAATTACAGCTGAAACAAGTAAAAGCAAGTAGATATCCAACTGTCAACTTAACTTCAGGTTATAATTTTGCCGAAAGTCAGTCAAGTTTAGGATTTACAAGCGAAAACTCTTCAAAAGGTTTTACTTATGGTTTTAATGCTTCGATGAATATTTTTGACGGATTTAATCAGCATCGAAATGAAAAAGTAGCCAAGCTTCAAATCGAAAATTCTCAAATTGCAATTGACCAGCAAAATATGATTTTAAACACGCAATTAAGCACTGCTTTTCAAACGTATTTAACCAATTTAGAACTTATTGATTTAGAAGAAAATAACGAAGCAATTGCCAGACAAAATTTAGAAATTACTTTAGATAAATTCAGAATTGGAACTATCACAACCATTGATTTTAGAACGGCTCAGCTCAATTATGTAAACGCGAAAGTTCGTTACAGCAACGCACAATACGAAGCAAAATTATCTGAAATTGCCTTAAAAGAATTAGCAGGAAATATTAATTTTTAATTTTTCAGCTAATAATTAAGAGAACCAGAACCACTTACCTATAAAATACAAAGCATTAGTTTGAACTTATTTTTCATCTGCTAATCTCCTAAATCTGCGGAAAAAAAATCAGCTCGCAGATTCAGCAGATTCAGCAGATTTTTTTTTCATATTACAACAAATTAGGTGATTTTTTAGTTTAAATTTGTTTCAAAACAAACTTAGATGATCTCTTATAATACCAAAGAATGGTTTACGTTCATATTCCATTTTCATAAATCAGATACCGTTAGAAAACTATTTCCAATCATGCTTGCGATTGGTGTTTATGCCGCAGCCGTTGGATATCTGGAAGTTGAATACTTTAAAGTTGGCAAAAATGATTATATCCACAACATTCCTATTATGCACGGAATGCTTGGTTTTGTCATTTCGTTATTACTGGTTTTTAGAACAAACACCGCGTATGACCGTTGGTGGGAAGGACGTAAACTTTGGGGAGGTTTGGTAAACAGCAGCCGTAATCTGGCTATTAAATTGTCTGCAATTTTAAAAGACGAAAATGACAAGAGTTTCTTTAGAAAATTTATCCCGTTGTATGCTGATATTCTGCACAAACATTTAAAAGATGCTGATACCAGCAAACAGCTTTTTGAAGATGTTGATTTAGAAATTGACCATCATAAACACAAGCCAAATCAGCTAAAAAGAATTATGTATCATAAAATCAATGATTTGTATGATGCAAAGAAAATTACAGGCGATCAGTTAATTATTTTAAATGACGAATTACAGTCTTTTACAGATATCTGTGGTGCGTGCGAGCGTATCAAAAACACGCCTATTCCCTACTCGTACAGCGCTTTTATCAAGAAGTTTATCTTCTTTTATACCATGACGCTTCCGTTTGGGTATTCTATTAGTTTGGGCTATTTTGTAGCGCCGGTTGTCGTTTTTATATTTTACGTTTTAGCGAGTTTGGAGCTTATTGCTGAGGAAATCGAAGATCCTTTTGGTGATGACGAAAACGATCTTCCAACAAAAAAGATTTCTGAAAACATCAAAAAACACATTGAAGAATTGATTTAAACAAACTAAAGGTCAAAAGAATAACATACTATTTTGAGTTAAACAGATGTTTTAAGGGAGAAAAACCAAATAAATTCTTTCTTACTACAATTCTCAATCCTTATATTTGTATCCTGATAAAAGAATAAAACTAACATGAAAATATCTTATAACTGGTTAAAACAATTCATTAAAACGGATTGGACATCTGAGCAAACTTCTGAATTATTGACAGATCTGGGTCTTGAAGTTGAAGTTGTTGAGAAATACCAGTCTATTAAAGGCGGATTAGAAGGCGTTGTTGTAGGTCATGTACTTACCTGCGAAAAACATCCTGATGCAGACCGATTAAAAGTTACTACAGTAAATATTGGTTTAGAAGCTCCTGTGCAAATTGTATGCGGTGCTGCGAATGTGGCTGCGGGACAAAAAGTTCCTGTTGCAACTATTGGAACCGTTTTATATGATAAAGATGGTGTTGAATTTACTATTAAAAAAGGTAAAATTCGCGGACAGGAAAGCCACGGAATGATTTGTGCCGAAGATGAATTAGGTCTTGGGAATGGTCACGACGGAATTATGGTTCTGGATGAAAATCTGGTTCCGGGAACTAAAGCTTCAGAAGTTTTTCAAATTGCTGATGATGAAGTTTTCGAAATTGGTTTAACACCAAACCGTGCCGATGCAATGAGCCACTTTGGAACGGCGCGTGATTTAAGAGCCGGAATGCTTCAAAGAGGCGTAAATGTTGAATTGATTACACCATCTGTAAGCAATTTTAGAGTTGATATGCGTACACTTAAAATTGATGTTAATGTTGAAGAACCAACTTTAGCGCCAAGATATTGCGGTGTAACAATTTCTGGAATTACCGTTCACGAATCTCCAAAATGGCTTCAGGATCGTTTAAAATCGATTGGTTTAACGCCAAAAAATAATATTGTAGATGTTACTAATTATGTTTTACATGAATTAGGACAGCCGCTTCATGCTTTTGATGCTGCAAAAATTACCGGAAAAGTAATCGTAAAAACATTACCGGAAGGAACAAAATTCACTACGCTTGATGATGTTGAAAGAACATTGCATGCTGAAGATTTAATGATTTGCGACGAAAAAGGCCCGCTTTGTATTGCAGGTGTTTTTGGAGGAAAAAAATCTGGAGTTACAGACGGAACAACTTCTATTTTCTTAGAAAGTGCTTATTTTGACGCTGTAAGCGTTCGTAAAACAGCAAAAAGACATCAATTGAATACAGATGCTTCTTTTAGATTTGAAAGAGGAATTGACCCAACAATTACAGAATATGCTTTAAAACGTGCGGCTATCTTAATTCAGGAAGTTGCAGGTGGAAAAATTACATCAGATGTTGTAGAAGTTTATCCTAAAAAAGTTGAAGATTTTTCGGTTTTATTGAATTTCAGCCACGTTTCTAAAATCATCGGACAGGAAATTCCAAAAGATACCATCAAAAAAATCCTTGTTTCTTTAGATATTAAAGTAAACAGCGTTTCTGATACTGGTTTAGGTTTAACTATTCCGGCGTATCGTGTTGACGTCCAAAGAGAAATTGATGTTATTGAAGAAATTCTAAGAGTTTATGGTTACAACAATATTGAGTTTTCTAAAAAATTCAATGCAACGGTAGCTAATTCTCCAAGAACAGAAGATTATAAAGTACAAAATGTTATCGCTTCTCAATTAAACTCTCAAGGTTTTCATGAAATGATGGCAAACTCTTTAACAACAGCTGCTTATGCAAAATTATCGACTGTTTTAAAAGAAGAACATAATGTTACCATGTTAAATCCTTTAAGCAGTGATTTATCAACAATGCGTCAGTCGTTGTTGTTTTCTGCTCTTGAAGCGATTTCATACAATATCAATAGAAGAAATTCTGATTTAAAATTATTTGAATTCGGAAAATCTTATCACAAATACCTAAACGGTTACGAAGAGCACAAACATTTAACTTTATCTATTTCTGGAAACAGAAATAAAGAAAGCTGGACAACGCCTCAAAAAGGAACTGATTTCTTCTTATTGAAAGGGTATGCAAAAGGTATTTTGGCTCGTTTGGGAATTGAAAAAATTTCGAATGCTCCGGTGCAGTCTGATGTTTACTCAGAAGGAACTTCTATTTGCTACAACAATGATACATTGGTTGAAATGGGAGTTGTAAAGAAATCGATTTTAAAGCATTTCGGAATTAAACAAGATGTTTATTATGCTGATTTCAACTGGGATTTGATTTTAAAAATCATTACAGGAAAAATTAAGTATACGGAGATTCCTAAATATCCTGAAGTTCGCAGGGATTTAGCTTTGTTAATCGACGAGAAAACGACTTACGAAAGTATTTTTAACCTGGCGAGACAAACGGAGAAAGTGCTTTTAAAAGACATTAATTTATTTGATGTATATCAGGGAGACAAACTTCCGGAAGGTAAAAAATCGTATGCTTTAAGCTTTACAATCCAAGATAATACAAAAACGCTTACTGATGCTCAGATTGATAAAATCATGTCTAAATTACAACAGACTTTTGAAACTGAACTTGGCGCAAGCTTAAGATAAATCTTGAAGTTATTAAATAACAAACCCGACAGGTATTATACTTGTCGGGTTTCTTTTTTTGTTTCAAGTTTTTTTTGTTTCAAGTTTCAGGTTTCAGGGGCTGCCTGAGTATTGTTTTACCATAAAATTCGCAAAGAATTTCACAAAGTGTCTGAATGTTTTTGTTGACCCACATCTTCAAAACATTTCTTTCTTTACGTAATCCTTTGCGGACTTTGAGGTAAATTAACAAGCTGCCGAGCCTGAAACCTTAAACACCAAAAAACAAAACACTAACTAATAAAATATTTATTTCAAATTTGATCCTAAAATCTTAATTGTTAATTATGGATTTTTAGTTATAAGTTTTCATTGTGTCTTTTTCTGCTAAAAGAATTTTCTTTACTGTTGTTTATGTGCTTTTAGCATCTGTTCTTATTCCTAAAAATTGACATCGTAAAACTATTTAATTACAAAATAGTATTAAGCCGTATTTTAACCCGTTTTTTTAGATAATTTTACCTGTAAAAAAAGGGTGTTTTTCCCCTTGCGTTGTTTTTGGGCATCAAATAATTTTGTCGTCTACAATTAAAAAAACAGTAAACTAAACCAGTAACCAATTAAATTAAAAAAACAATGAAAAATCCTCCCGCAAAACCGAATCAGTTAATATCTAAAGAATTTGCAAAACAATTAAATGTTAACTACAATGCTAAAAAAGCGGCTTCCTTAACTGGTAAACGCGCTAAGAAAGAAGATGCAAATGCTGTTTGGTATTCATTAGAAGCTTTAGAAAGTTATATACACTATATTAAAACCCATGGCGCACAAGACGGATATAACGTAGATGGAATACGTTTTTATTTTGGTGTATATCCAGATGATGAACAACACGGCGAAAAAGCCGGATTAACAACCCTATTCTTGGTTCCAACAGGAAAAAAAGTTGAAGATAATGCCGCAAAAGTTCAAAGCTTTGCCATGGTGCAAGAATCAGCTCCAGCTGATATTCAAAGTCTTGACCCTATGAATTACGGTAATATCGGCAGACCGCCAAGCTTAATCTATTAATAAAAAATATGTTTGAATTTTTAAGATCGTATATCATTTATTTAGCTTTATTATCAGGAGGCATCGGATTAATTTCAATGCATAAATTACCTGGTAATAAAGCTAAATTTTTAGTAATTTTAATCTTTTTTTCTGCACTAATAGAATTAGTGGGATATTATTTTACCTATTTGACAGGCTTATTAAATTATTATGTCTATAATTTCTATATGTTTGTCAGCTTTTCTGCCTATATACTACTGCTCCGAAGTCTTTTGTCGAAGATAAATTATAGAATGACGGCAGTTTACTTTTTAATTCTGTTTATTGTTTCCTTCTTTTTAAATATTATTTATTTTAAAGAAGATACAAATCGTTCCTTTACATACAGTTTTGCCATAGGTGTAATGTTAGTATTAATATTATCCTGTTTATATTTGGTGGAGATTTTTAATTCAGACAAAATTTTAAATTTCAAACGATCTGTTTTTTTCTGGTATATTTTAGGAATATTGGTTTTCCACGTTCCTTTTACGCCTTTTATGTTAGCCATCAATTGGTTTCTTATCAAACAAGACGAATCGGTATTTAGTTTAGTATTGTTCATCTTAAATTTTTTAGCACATAGTTGTTATATTATAGGTTTTTTATGGAGCGAAAAGAAATACAACTATTAGTAATTTCATTAGGTATTGTTTTTTTTACTTTACTGGCCGTTGTACTTGTACTTTTCTTTTATTTTTTAAAGAAGAAGAACAGCTATCTGGTCGAAAAAATGGAATCTGAGATGTATTTCCAATCGGAATTGGTAAAAACCCGCATCGAAATTAAAGATCAGACACTTTCTGAAATCAGTAAAGAACTTCATGATAATATTGGCCAGATTATATCCGTTGGAATCATGCAGCTTAATATGTCGATAAGCAGTAAAAGTATTCAGGTAGAAGAATTAAAAGATCTTAAAAATGTACTTGCAAAAGCACTTGACGAACTCAGGATTTTATCGCGCATTATTAGTAAAGATAATTTACTGCAAAGCAACTTTATTGAAGCTATAAAACAGGATTTAATACGTATAAAAAAACTTAGAAGAATTCAGTACCGATATAATTTAACTGGAGAAATTCCCAATATAAGTGAAGAACACGATTTATTCATTTACAGGATTTTTCAGGAAGCTTTACACAATAGTTTAAAACATTCCCACAGCGATTTATACGAGGTAAATATTGTAACAACTGAAGACCTTTTTCAATTAAAATTAAAGGATTTCGGAATTGGCTATGATCCTCTTAAAGCAAATTCCGGACAAGGATTAACTAACATGAAACTTCGGGCTAAACTTATTGGAGCTCAATTAATCATGGAATCAGATTCATCAGGAACAACCGTAACTTTAGAATACCCTTTAACCACAACCAATGAAACCGAATACTAAAAGTAAAATTATTATTGTCGACGATCATCAGCTTTTTTCCCAATCATTAGAACTTTTAATTAAAAGTTTTGGAGATTACGATGTTATCGAGCGATTTGAAAACGGAAAGTTGTTTATTTCCTACCTTCAGGAAAATCCGGATACTAATATCGATTTGGTATTATTAGATGTTAATATGCCCGTTTTAGACGGTTTAAGCACCATGAAATGGGTTAAGGAAAACAGACCTGATTTAAAAGTAATTGCACTTTCTGTAAACGACGATGAAGAAATCATTATAAAAATGATTACAAACGGTGCAAAAGGTTATTTATTGAAAGATACATCACCCGAAATTTTTAAGGAAGCTATTGAATGCGTTATCGAAAAAGGTTATTATTTTACCGAATCAGTTTCAGCAATGCTCGTTAACAAAGTCAACAGCGATAATAAAAAAATCAGTTTAAAGGAAAAAGAACTGGTTTTTATAAAACATGCCTGCACGGAGATGACTTATAAAGAAATCGCCTCAGAAATGTGTTTAAGCCCTAAAACCATTGATGGTTACAGGGAATCTTTATTTGATAAGTTAGAGATAAAAACGAGAATAGGTTTAGTTTTGTACGCTGTTAAACATAAAATTGTTTTTGTTTAAACTTTTTGGGCGTAGTTATTTTAACACATAGAAACATAGATTTAGCACTCAGAAAAAAGACGTTTCACTTATTTTAAACACACAGAGACAGCTATATTTTAGAAACATGTTTCTTTTTATATTCTTTTAATGCATTTAAAGCCTATGTTTCTATGTGTTAAATGATTTTTATTAATTATATAACCAACGAGTTTGTTTAATTAATAAGACAGCGCGGCAAAAACTGGAAACTCTTTGATTTTTTCTCTTCCGTTAAGGAAAGTCAGTTCCATTAAAAAATTACATTGTACAATTTCACCGCCTAACTTTTCCACCAGTTCGCAGACTGCTTTTGCAGTTCCGCCAGTTGCCAGAACATCATCGTGAATTAATACGCGGTCTCCTTTTTGAATAGCGTCTGTATGCATTTCTAGGCTGTCCGTTCCATATTCTAATGCGTATGAAGCCGAAATCGTTTCATAAGGCAGTTTTTTAGGTTTCCTTACCGGAATAAATCCAGCATTTAGTTCTTGCGCCAATAACATTCCGAAGAAAAAACCACGACTTTCTGCCCCTACTACTTTATCAATTTTCTGTCCTTTTAAAGAATTTACCAAAATAGATAAGCATTCTTGCCTTGCTTCAACGTCATTTAAGAGCGGAGTGATATCTTTAAATAAAATTCCTTCTTTAGGAAAGTCCTGAATATCACGTATATAATTTTCAATCTTCATTTTTTTTTATTTTTCTGTATTTTTTTGCTTGTTTATCTCACATTTATCTCTATATTTGCACCCGCAAACAGCGTTCAACAAAGCTACGAAAATTAGCTGAACCAAGCAAAAAGGCCTCGTGGCGCAACTGAATAGCGCATCTGATTACGGCTCAGAAGGTTACTGGTTTGAATCCAGTCGAGGTCACTACTCGGGACAAAAGAAAAATATCATCTTTTGTCCCGTTTTTTTTTTTTTTTTGCCCGTAATCTATTGTTTACCAGATAGATACAGTTGAAC
>NZ_JBMDIY010000034.1:0-69746 GCF_057808895.1 Flavobacterium sp. FG68 | reverse complement strand
CATTCCTAACGGAATGATAACTGAATATCAAAAAGTAACAAGTTTTCTCTGTTCCATAGGAACATCTCGTCGGTAGAAAAATTATATTGTTATCACCATTTACGTTTCCTAGGAACGTTTGATTTTGACATTGTTTTTAATAATCTAATATATCAAACGTTCCTACGGAACGTAAAATGCGGTCAATCGTTATTTTTTTTCTACCGATGAAACATTCCTAACGGAATGATAATTGAATATCAAAAAGTACAAGTTTTCTCTGTTCCGTAGGAACATCTCGTCGGTAGAAAAATTATATTGTTATCACCGTTTACGTTCCCTAGGAACGTTTGATTTTGACATCGTTTTTTAATAACCTAACATATCAAACGTTCCTACAGAACGTAAATGCGGTCAATCGTTATTTTTTTCTACCGATGAAACATTCCTAACGGAATGATAACTGAATATCAAAAAGTAATAAGTTTTCTCTGTTCCGTAGGAACATCTCGTCGGTAGAAAAAATTATATTGCTATCACCGTTTAGGTTCCGTAGGAACGTTTGATTTTGATATCGTTTTTAATAATCTAATATATCAAACGTTCCTACGGAACGTAAAATGCCATCAATCGTTATTTTTTTCTACCAATGAAACATTCCTAACGGAATGATAACAGGATATCAAAAAGTTATAAGAAGTTTCAGGATTTTTAATTCCAAATTTCATTCATTTCTGTCAAAATAATTGGCTTGCCATCTGTAACAACAATAGTATGTTCGTGCTGTGCCATAAAACCACCTTTGTTCCCAACCATTGTCCAGCCGTCTTGTAAAGTTTCGGCAATTGTAGAAGTTGTTGAAATAAAAGTTTCAATGGCAACTACAGAGTTTTTCTTAAATCTGGTTAAGTTAAATTTATCTCTGTAATTAGCGATTTCGTGCGGTGCTTCGTGAAGATCTCTTCCAATTCCGTGACCGGTTAAATTTTTGATGACTTTATAACCTCTTTTCTTGGCTTCAGTTTCCATTATAAACCCAATGTCAGAAATACGAACACCGCCTTTAATATTGTAAATTGCTTTATGAAGAATTTCCTTTGAAGCTTCAATCAATTTTTGATGACGGTTTATATCTTCTCCAATAACAAACGAACCGCCGTTATCTGAAAAGAAACCATTTAATTCTGCCGAAACATCAATATTGATTAAGTCGCCTTCTTTAAGTATTCTTTTATCAGAAGGAATTCCGTGGCAGAATTCTTTATTTACGCTGATGCAAGTCCAGCCGGGAAATCCATACGTTACATACGGAGCCGATTTTGCTCCGAGATCATTCAGGATTTTTCCGCCGTAATCGTCTAATTCTTTTGTTGAAATTCCGGGTTTGGCATAATTTCTCATTTCTCTTAAAGCGTAAGCTACAGCTTCGCTTGCCTTTTTCATTCCGATTAATTCTGCTTCTGTTGTTATTGACATGATATTTTGTTTTTTAAAATAAAGAAAACTAATATGAGTTATACTATTTGTATGAAATTCGCGCAATATTTGGGTATTGTGAAGAATAAATAATTTTTATTGGCATTCCTTCATAATACCTTTCATATTCATTCTCAGACAATATAATATTTGCAATTACTTGCTTTCCGTCATTTGTGATAAATTGCACATCCATATTTTGTACTGTTCTTCCTCTTTTTCCATAAAACTGTGTTTTGTCAACAATAACGGCTTCAGTTACGATACCGTGTTTTGATAATTGATCAGAACTAAAAGAAGTTGTTTTTACTAGAAAAAAGTAACCAAAAATGAATAGTGTACTAATTCCAAATAATCCCATTGGTATTGGAATTTGATCATATAATTTTGGTGTCACCATAAAAAATATCCAAAAAGATAAAACCAAAGTAATTAATCCGCCAATTATAGCTAAGGATATTGAATATTCATCTGCAATATGTTCTGGAATAAAATAAAAGAAAAATGACAAATTCAGAACCATTAATAGTAATGGGAAAAACTTATTTGTTATTATTTTTTCTCGTATTGTTTTCTCTGAATTCATGTTTTTTTGTTGCTAATATAAAACTTAAATTAAAAGTATTAATTTAAACGTCATCGATGTTCATGAGTTTTGTACTAATATTTCAAAATTCTAGACTTTCTTCGCCAATTTCAAAACATCCGAAGGAGAAAACCCGTATTTCTTTTTAAAAGCAAAAGAAAAATGGGAGAGATCTTCAAAACCAAGATCAAGATAAATGTCAGAAGGTTTTTTGCCTTTCTTTTCCAGTAAAAAATAACCTTCTTTAAGTCTGCGTTGAATGAGCCAGCGGCTTGGAGTATCAGAAAAAATGGAAGCAAAATCACGTTTAAAAGCGGAAATACTTCTTCCGGTTAAATATGCAAAACGTTCCATGCTGATATTAAACTTATAATTGCGGTTCATATAAGCTTCTAAATCTATTTTTTCAGGCGGAGCAAAATCAAATAAAATATCTGTCAATTGCGGATTTTCTTTTAAAAGAATCAAAAGCAATTCTTCCCGTTTTATATTCGAAAAAGTCTCGTCGATTTCGCCGCCATCATTATAATAAGGCATTAAGGAAAGAATGAAATTCGGAACTAGATTTGTTTTCTTTAAAGCAAAAAAAGCCGCTTCATCTTCACTTTTTTGAGCTTTGGTTTTATGTTTTGTAGCAAAAGCTTTTAAAAACGCCGTATCAAAAATTACTACGACTTTTTCAAATTCCCCGTCTTGTTTTTGTTTGTTGTATCGTGCGAGATGATTTTTTCGGGCAATGCAATATTCGCCCGGTTTTAGATTGTATTTACTAACTCCGTCATAACCTTCAATAGTGCCTTTTGCCAGATACAAAAAGAAATGTTCTGCAATAAAATGTTCCGGCGATATTTCGGGACCTATATAACAACTTTTGATTTCTGTATATTTCATAAAGCGTTTATTTTTCAGGATTAGTTTTCCACCATTGTTTGAAAACATTTGGACTATCAAAATTAACGATTTCTCCCATAATAGGCGTAATCAGCGGAATGTGATATTTTTCATTTAAACGAGTGATCTCATTCAGCGGTTCATTCCAGGTATGTTTTGCCAATGCAAATTTCGAATTATGAACGGGAACCATACTTTTAGCGTTTAAATCTTTCGCCGCCTGTAAAGTTTCTTCGGGAAGCATGTGGATATAATGCCACGCTTTATTGTATTGTCCGTTTTCCATAATCGCAACATCGATTGGACCAAATTTCTTTCCAATTTCGGCAAAATGCGTATCGTAACCGCCGTCGCCGCTGTAGAATACTTTCATTTTTGGCGAACTAATTAAATATGACGCCCACAAAGATTGGTTTTGTGTGAATCCACGTCCGGATTTATGTCTTGCCGGAAGTGTGTGAATCGTGAAATCTTTTCCAACCGTGATGGAATCATTCCAGTCTTCTTCAATAATTTTATTTTTAGGATATCCCCAGCGTTCAAAATGTGCGCCAACGCCTAAACCACAAATTACAGTTTTAACTTTATCTTTTAATGCTAAAACAGTTTCATAATCAAGATGATCGTAATGATCGTGAGAAATTAACAGGTAATCAATTTCGGGTAAATCTTCAACATGATACGAATTTGTTCCTGCAAAAACGGTTACACTATTTGGGATCGGCGATGCATTATCACTAAAAACCGGATCGATTAAAATTTTCTTTCCATCAATTTGTAAAAGGGTAGAAGAATGCCCAAACCAAACCAATAAATTCTGATTTGCAGGTAAATGTTTCAAATCTCTTTTTACAGACGGAATTTTACCT
This sequence comes from Flavobacterium sp. FG68, assembly GCF_057808895.1. Classification (NCBI taxonomy): domain Bacteria; kingdom Pseudomonadati; phylum Bacteroidota; class Flavobacteriia; order Flavobacteriales; family Flavobacteriaceae; genus Flavobacterium; species Flavobacterium sp. FG68. The sequence goes on along the minus strand of NZ_JBMDIY010000034.1, from coordinate 65,945 downwards.
GTAGGTTCTGTTGGAACTTTTTTATCAAAAAGCTGTTTTCGTATTACGCCCCAAAAAGTATAACCGGGCGCAAAAGTTGGCGTGTAAGTATTATTTTGAAATTCACCATTTTTATAATGTGATGATTTTTCAATTCGAGCCATACTTTCGTCTGAAGGTAAACTTCCAAATGTTGCTTTTTGCATGTATAACCATGTACTGAAACCAAGAATCAGGATCAGGATTACAATAATAATCAGCATTCGTTTGATGATTTTAATGATTCGTTTTTTCATTTTAGTTCGCGGCTTTTTTAATATCGATTGCTTCGAGTATTTTTTTAGAGAATCCGAATCGTGCTGTCGAAATCATGACGCGGCCAATTTCTTTGGTTTCGCAGCCTGTATAAAATAATCCCATAATTGGGTACAGGAATTTGATGTATTTATTGAATCCTTTTAAATGAATTTGCGTTGGATCGGGTTTCATTAATCCCGGACGGAAATTGTATTGCGCTTTGAAAGACATTTTTTGTAAAGCATTTTCCGTTTTTCCTTTTACACGCGCCCACATTACTTTTCCGGTTTCAGAACTGTCTGTATGCGATCCCGAAATAAAATTGAAAACAATATTGGGATTTTGGTTGAGTACAACTTCTGCAAAATGAATTGTTGTATCGTAAGTAATATACGTGTATTGGGCTTCATCAAGTCCTACGCTGCTAATTCCGGCGCAATAAAAACACGCATCATAACCAGAAAGCTTGGTATCATCGCTTTTTAGCGAAAGAAAATCAGGAACAAGATATTCCGTTAATTTAGGATGCAATTTTCCGCTTGGTTTTCTTCCCACATATAATACAGCTTCTATTTGATTATTTTCAAGACATTCTATTAAAACGCCTTCGCCAACCATTCCGGTGGCACCGGTAATAATTACTTTCATCTTTTATATTTTAAGAGATTTCCATTTTATTAAACTAATCACTGTGGCTGTTATCGCTTCTTCATTGCTTCGGGGTTTCCAGCCTAATATTGTTTTTGCTTTTTCATTACTGGCATTGCGATAAACGCCAACTAAAGGTAAAATCGCTTTTGCCTGATCGTTAAATAATGCGGTTATACGTATTATAAAGGTAGGCAAAGATTTTGTTGATGCCTTTTCGGTTATATACGGCATTTTTTCTTTTAGGAATTTTACTATTTCCATTAACGACATTGTTCCTCCTGATAATGCTAAAAATCGCTGTCCTTTTGCTTCGGGGCTTTCCATTGCCAAAATGTGTAATTCGGCAACATCTCTTACATCGACAATTCCTAATCTGATATCCGGAATTGCTTTCATCGAACCGTCTAACAATTTTTTTAGCAATTCAAAACCGCTTGATAAATCAGGACTTAAGGAAGGTCCAAAAATTCCCATTGGGTTTACTACAGAAAGTTCTAATGTTCCGCCTTCGTTTTTCATAAAATCCCAAGCCGCTTGTTCTGCCAGAACTTTAGATTTATTATAAGTCGAAAGTCCTTTTTCGTTAGGGTTTGTCCAGCTTTCTTCTGTAATAAGCGAATTTTTATCTTTATGACTGTAGCCGACAGCTCCAAAGTTGGATGTCATTACAACACGTTTTACACCTGCATCTCTTGCGGCTTTTAGCACACGCAAAGTTCCGTCAACCGCAGGGCGAATCATTTCGTCTTCGTTTTTGGGCAATCTTAAAAATATAGGCGAAGCGATGTGTAAAACATAATCGCAATTTATCATGGCTTCTGCCCAGTTAGTATCGCTGGTTAAGTCAGCTTCAATAAATTCTAAATCACTAAAATCTGTAATGCCGCCGTTTTCGAGCATTTCAAAAATCTTCTCTTTGCTTTTTAGCGAGCGAACAGTTGTTCTCACTTTATAACCGCGGTTGAGTAATTGTAAAATGCTGTGTATAGCAACAAAGCCTGTTCCGCCGGTAACTAATACTTTTTGATTTGATTGTATCATCGATTGTATTTTTATAGGGCAAATTTCAGGAGAATGCAGAGAAGTTATTTTGTTGAAAAGTCCAAAGTTATTTTGTTGAGAGGTTCAGAAAGCTGAAAACGAAACCAATGGGCTTTTCTGAAAAAATCTTATATTCGCTTGAACTTACAAAGAGAAACCAATGTCTAAAGAAATAATTTTATTTAAAAACTTACATGATACCTATAAAAACATGGGACTTCCTGTAAATGAAATTATTGACAATGACGGTTTAACAATCAATAATTTAAAAGATCTGCATCCGGTACTGCCGTTTAAATCGATTGGATACAGACCGAGTTATTTTTCTTTTTTATTTGTAAAAGATGCAAAAGGGAAATACACAACAGATGATGTTTCGTTTACCACAGAACCGGGAACGGTATATTTTACAAATCCGGGACATTTCAAATCTTTTGAATGGGATGAGATTACTAATGTTTATTTAATTACGGTTACTGAAACTTTTTTAAAAGAAAATGTTCATACCAATATCTTCAAAGAATTTCCTTTTTTATTGTCGGAAACAGTTTATCCGAGAAACTTGAATGAAACCGATTTTAAAGAGTTTGAAACTATTTATCTTCAAATGGAAAAAGAATTTTCTTCTACATCTTCCATAAAAAATAAAGTAATTGGCAGTTTTTTGGTCATTTTACTTTTGAAGATAAAAGAAGCTTTTTGGAACAATTATAACCCGATTTACGAAGGAAATAAAAGTTCTCAAATTGTAAAAAACTTCAAGAAAAATCTGGAACAACATTTTAGAGAATTACTGGACGGAAAAACAGATAAACAACTTCGGGTAAAAGATTATGCTTTGGCACAAAACCTGCACGAAAATTACCTCAACAATGTTATTAAAAGTAAAACCGGAAAATCAGTAAGTAACTGGATTTCGGAAAAACTGATTGCAGAAGCAAAATCGCTTTTAAAAAATTCTACGCTTTCGATAAAAGAAATCGCCTATAAATTGGGTTTTATAGAAACGTCACATTTTAGTAATTACTTCAAAAAAAACACTAAAACCTCGCCTGAGGAATATAGAAAGTCGGCAGATTTATAGTATGCTTTGAAATTTGCATTTCAATCTGTAATCTTCGCAACAACCACCTTCCAGTCTATTTGCAATTTTGTACTGTCGATAATGACATAACAAAATTTATAAATAATCATGGAAAATTTAAAAGACAAAGTAGTTTTAATTACAGGTTCATCAAGAGGAATTGGAGCCGCAATTGCATTAAAAGTATCTCAGGCCGGAGCAAAAGTTATTATCAATTATGCAGGAAGTAAAGAACCTGCCGAAAAACTGGCTCAGGAAATTAATTTTAACGGAGGTCAGGCTTTAGCCATTAAAGCAGACGTTAGTAACTCGGCAGAAGTTAAAAATCTTTTTGACGAAAGTATCGCGCATTTTGGCAAAATCGATGTTTTGATTAACAATGCTGGTATTATGATTACTAAATTAATCAAAGATACTACAGATGAAGATTTTGACCGTCACTTCAATATCAATGTAAAAGGGACTTTTAATACGATGCGTGAAGCAGCTACAAAACTGGCTGATAACGGAAGTATTATCAACTTTTCGACTTCTGTAAATCGTATTATGCTTCCGGGTTACGCGACTTATGTAGCCACAAAATCTGCTGTGGAGCAATTGACAAGGGTTTTTTCTAAAGAAATTGGTTCAAGAGGAATTAATGTAAACTCCGTTTCACCTGGACCAACAAACACAGAATTATTCACAACTGGAAAATCTGAGGAGGTTATCGCAAGATTAGCGTCATTATCAGCATTCAACAGAATTGGTGAAACAAATGATATTGCAAATGTTGTGGTATTCCTTGCTTCTGATGAGGCAAAATGGGTAAATGCGCAGAATATTGGTGTTAACGGCGGAATGGCTTAATCTTAAAATTAAAAATTATGAAAACATACATAAACGCTATAATATTAGGATTGTTTGGCGCTGCTGCCGTTACCGTTGCCTTCATGCTGCAATGGCCAACATGGACGATGTTTCTGGCTTGGGTAAGTTATTATTTATTCGGAAAATCGATTAAAACTTCTATTCCGGTCTTCGTACAAATAATCTTAGGAATCTTGATGGGAGTGGGAATAATGATATCAGCCAAATTTTTTGAAAGTATAATTGGAGTTGCAGGTTTTCAACTGGCGGTATTTTTATTCATCGGTTCATTGTCTTTTTTATCCAAAATAGAAGGTTTAAAAAGTATTCCGGCTTGGTTTATCGGCTTGATCATCATTTTCGGAGTACATCCGGAACTTGAATTTGTGGCTATTGTCAGTCTTCTGATTCCGGTAATTGCAGGATTTACATTTGCCTGGCTCAATGATTCTTCACTTCAAATCGTATCAAAATCATTCAACAATTAAAATTTAAAAATCATGAAAATATTAAATAATAAAGTCGCAGTAATTACGGGTTCAGCAAGAGGTTTAGGAAAAGCTATTGCAGAAAGATACGCATCATTGGGTGCCAATATTGTAATCAATTATTCAAAAGACAAAGCTTCTGCAGATGAAGTAGTATCAAACATTACAGCAATGGGCGTAAAAGTAATCGCTGTTCAGGCCGATGTAAGTGTAGTTGCCGATATCGAAAGATTATTTGATGAAGCCATAAAAGCTTTTGGAAAAATTGATATTGTTGTGGCGAACGCCGGAATCGAAATGGTAGAAACTCCGGTTGCTGAATTTACAGAATCTCAGTTTGATAAATTATTTTCGATCAATACAAAAGGCGCTTATTTCACGATGCAGCAAGCCGCAAAGAAAGTAGAAAACAACGGAAGGATAATTTACATCGCTTCGAGTACAACGGCTTTCCCAATTCCGGGAATGGCGATTTATGGCGGAAGTAAAACTACACCGAGATATATGGTTGATGTTTTATCTAAAGAAATTGGACATAAAGGAATTACGGTAAATACGATTATTCCGTTTGCTGTAGATCATTCGGGAATTTTTGCAGATGAAGACAGTTATCCTGAATTAAGAAAATCATTAATCGACAGCTGTCCAATGGGAAGATTAGCAGAAGTAGAAGATGTAGCTAATATTGCTGAATTTTTTGCAAGTGATTTATCTTCTTTCGTAAATGGTCAGCATTTACTTGTAAATGGCGGAGCAAATCAATAATAAACTTTGATTGAGTAGTTTTCAAAGTATTTTAAAAAAGTCAGGTTTTTTGTTTATCAAACCTGACTTTTTTATTTTAATTCTAATTACAGTCTTAAATTCAAAAATCTATTCTATTTTAGGAAGAAATTTGGCAGAAACTAAATAGGTGTAAAATTCTTACATTCGCCAAATCAAAATTCAAACTATGGAGTACTTTATACTTTTTGTCTTATTTGTCTGTATTGTTGTCTTGTTTAATAGTCTTTCTAAAGTAAAAGAAGAAAACGAACATCTGGATTCTCTTTATAGAAAAAGCAGAGATGATTACAATTTTTTAAAAAATGAAATTAGTGAGATTAAAAAACAGATTACCCAATCTGGTTTTACGGCTGTTGATTTACCGCAAAAAATTGAAGAAAATCCTGCGCCAGCAGCTGAAGTTTTACCTCCAGTTATTTCGGAACCTGTTAGTAGTTTTGACGATGTTCTTGAAAATGAACAAAATAGGATTAGTGAAGAAGCTTTAGAGAAAATTGCTTTAAGCTTTGATTCACAAGGAATTCCTGTTCGCGATACCAACAAAATTGTTGAAGAAAAAGAAACTCCTGAACCGATAGAAAATATCGAAACGCCGTCAATTCCTGAATTTGAAATACAGCCGGAACATCAGCAGAAGGAAGAAGAAGTGTATGTAGAAAGTGCTTTTTCAATTTTTATAAAAAAACTGGAACAGCAGTTTGCCGAAAACTGGACGGGAATTTTAGGAACTGCCATAATGGTTTTAGGAATTGGTTATCTGAGTATTTATACAGCTTTGAAAGTTTCGCCAATGTTTAGAATTTTAATTCTTTGGCTTTATTCCGGAGTTTTAGTGGGTTCTTATTTCTTTTTAAAGAAAAAAGAAAAATGGTTTAAAACGGGACTTTGGCTTCGCAGTGCGGGAGCAAGTTTATTTTTGTTTGGATGTTTTGGCGCTTCGCAAATCCCGGCGCTTACTTTTATAGAAAGTATTCCGCTCGCATATTCGCTCATTGGGGTTGGGATTGCGATAAATTTATACGTAGGGTATATCATAAAACAGCAGACTTTTTTATCGCTTCATGTCATTTTAAGTATTTTGGTTTTATGCGTTATTCCAGAAAAACTCCTGATTACATTTTTGCTGGCAGCTTTAACGGCAACGGCAGGAATTATTTTATCGTACAAAGAAAAATGGGAATATCATTTATTGATTGTTATTTCAGCCTTTATAATATTTGATATTTGGTTTACACAAGGAGCACATAGTCTCAGTCCGTCACAAAATATATTTGCGATATTGGGTATTATTTTGGTTTCGCTAAGCTGCATGTACATGCAGTACCGAAGCATTTATGCCAATACACGCTTTGACCGAATTGCTTTTATAACACATCTTACCAACTGGATTTTATTTGCTTTGGGTTTAATTTTGCATTCAACCGGAAGTAAAATCAAAATATTTGTTTTGTTTGCTGCGGGAATTCTTTGTCTTTTTGCTGCTCTTTTTGCGAGAAAGAAAAAGATTTACTGGCTGTATCATTTAGACGGAATGGTTTCATTTTTACTTTTCTCATTAAGTATTATTATGCTTAACGACTGGAAAGTAGGTTTTGATGTTATTGCCTGCGCATTGTACTTTTTGGTTATTACTTGTTTATTTATCGTTTACAAAAGCGGAGAAACTTTACTGCATAAAATATTTTTAGGCCTTAATCATATTTTAGGTTTAATTATTTTTGGGTTCTTTATTGTTCAGGTTAATTCACCTTTTGAACAAACGAATAACACCAGTACTTTTGTGTCGGTGATTGTTATGACTTTAATTACTTTAATCGTTCCTGTTTTCTGTGCGGTAAAAAAAGAGTTTTTAGAAATCGATTCTTTAATTGTTAAGAAAGATTTGAGCTTAAACGGAATTTTCTCTGTGCTGTTTTCGACATTGTTTTTTGTAAGCTGGAATCATACAATCGAAATTTCGTTTTATTATCCTCTTGTACTCCTTGCTTTATTGTGGTGTTTTTTACGATTCAAATTCAAAACCAATACTTTTGATTTAGGACGATTCCTATTTTTAAACACAACCATTATTGCAGGTTTAGTATTAATTTTCCAAAACCCTAAATCTAATTTAGACCTGGTTTTTGCTTTAGGAATTATTGCCGTAATAACCTTTAACTGGTTTGTAAAATTATTTTATACCAATGAGCATACTATAAAAACCATCGGAATTATTGGTGTAAATGCTTTGTTGGTTTTATTTGCTTATAAATATTTAGCCGGTTATACTATTATTCAGGTTTTTGGGTTATTTGTTGCTGCGTTAATAAATCACGAATTTCTTTGGATTCAGTTTAAACGAAAATTACTTTCTAATGACAATCAAGTGTTATTGTATCTTTTTTGTCTTGCTTTTTCAATATTCGGCAGCGCTTTGTTTTTATACAATACCCAGTTTTTAAGTTATACCGAAATTGCTCTAACCGCCGTTGGACTTTCTGTTATAGAAGTCTATATTTTGTTTGCAGATAAAATCAGAAATAAATCGAATGAAGAAATTTCAGACTGGAAAAACTTCTGTACACTAAATTCTGAATTCATTCTTTTTAATGCATTGGTTTTTGGATTCTCTTGTATTCAAATAGATTATATTCCGGTTTATTTAGGAAGTTTAGCGTTGGTCACTTTTTGGATTTTCCAAAAAACCGAAAAAGTGAAACGCTATAATATCTATTCTTTTGTACTGTTGATAGGCTGCGTGCTTTTAAGTATTTATTTAGCTGTTTTTGATGCAGATAAAGCGTTGAATAAAAATATACTTTATATCACACAAACCATAAGTGTATTGATATCTGCGGCTTATAGTTATCTGCAGATGAAGAGCCAGAAAGAAGAAGGGAAAATGTTTATTGCAATTTTACCTTTAATTCAAAACTTATGGATAATTGCTTTATTATTTATTCAGGTAGAAATAGTCTATCTGCCTTTACTATTTATGTTTTTGGCAATTCTTAATTTTGGTTTGATTTTATACAAAAAAATAGAATTGGCTTCAGAATCAATATTGGTTATTGGGCTTTTATCTATTTTAACTTCGGTGTATTACAGCATCAAAGTACTCAACCATTTTACTTTGCAGGATTGGGTTTTACAGCTTTCGGCAATTGTATTGTTAATTGTTTTAGTTTTCCTGACGAAGAAAAAAGAGTTTATTAAATCATTGCAGCTAGATTATCAAATTGCTGTAAACATCTGGCTTTCTATTATTATGTTCTCACAGCTGGAACATAAATGGCTGCCTGTATTTTGGGCAGCGACAGCTATTGTGAATTTATTGCTTTATTATAAAAAAATAGGGGACAAAAAAGAAATCAGCATTGTTTACTATTTGCTGGCTAACTTTCATTTGGCTTTTGTGAGTTTCAATTATTTCGAAGCTAAATTTGAATTCGTTTATCTGATCATATTTGCTTTGCTTGCCTTGTATATTTTTATCATTTACAAATACTTCGAAGACTTCAAACTAAGAAATAGTATTATTATTTACCCGGCTACTTTTAGCATTGGATTGTTTTTATTTCTTTCGTTTGATAAAGGAATCTTGACTTTCTTCTGGATTTTAGAATCTTTAGGATTGCTGATACTCGGAATTATCCTAAAAGAAAAATATTTCCGTTACGTTTCCCTTTCCTTAGTTGGTGTCTGCGTAATTCGATTAATGTTTTTCGATTTATCAAATGCCGATTTCCTTATAAGAGCCTTAGTTTTACTAGGCGTTGGAGTAGTGCTTTTGGTAATGAATACTTTATTTAAAAAATACAAAGAACGATTTGATTAAAAATAATGCTAAAAAAGAAGCCCTTAAATAGAAAAATTTAAGGGCTTCTTTTTTATAGGGAACTATTTATTCTTCGTTTTCTAAATTATCAACAGCCGAAATCTGATCCAGAATATTAGTTTGATTTGGCGAAATGTAATTTTTATTTTCCGGAGGAGTTTCTTTCTTAAACAGAAGATCTAATGCATGATAAAGTTTCAATAAAACATCTTTGTCTTCTTTTGCAATATCTAAGGCCGTATTAAAATTAAAAACATAATTATTCGAATTGCGTACTTCTACTTTTATCGTTTTTGATGTAATTTTAAATTTAACTATGTCCATATTATTTCTAAGTTGCTTAATGAAATTGCAAAGTTATTGTAATTAATTGTATAAATAAAAATATGGATAATTTAAAATAACAAGTTGAGGTTCTGTTTTGCAGAAATAAAAAATCCCGATTTTCATTTTGAAGTGAAAATCGGGATTTTTTTAAGAAGTAACAATTTATTTTTTCACAAACTTAAAGTTTTGAACCTTATTATCTGCCGATGAAACTTTTACCACATAAACACCTTTTGCAAGATTGTTTACCGGAATTTCTGAACTAATCATATCTTCAGCAACCAAAGATGTTTTCGATACTTCTTTACCTGATATATCGTAAACTGAAATAACAGCAGGTCCGCTAATTGTATGATCAAATTTTATCCTGAAAGTTGTTGAAGCCGGATTAGGGAAAATATAGTTTGTGGCAGCAATTCCCCAGTTAAAGTCAGGAGTGCTCAAAATTGGACCATCATAGAGAGCATACAAAGCAGCATCAGCCTGAGGAAGCTGTGCACTTAATGTACCTTGTGCCGTGCTTACTGCCCCGGAATATAGTTCTTTAACGTTGTAAGTACCGGAACCCAAACCAATTCGGCTTAAACTAATATTATTAGTTGTTGCAGCATTGCTGTAATTGAATACCGCAACGTAAGTAACATTATTATGTGTCGCATAAAAAACAGCTGCCGCACTGTTTCCGGTATTACCATCAGACGGAATAAAATGCATATCGTTTCTTGCAGCATCCATAACATCATCATTTTGTAAAAGATTTTGTCCTGTAGCTTTCCACGTACCCGCAACAGAGAAATCGTCACCGCTTGTAATAGTTCCCGTTACCACGCTGCTTAATAATCGCGCGCGATTTTGTCCAATAGAAACATTGCCAAACACAACATTATCAGCATCCAGATAATCATAAATCTGATTTTGCCACCAGCCATAAGTTGTACTGTTTAAAGTATAATCAGTATCGCTGATACTGCTGTACGCATCACAAGCAATTCGGCGTATATGCGCAAACGGACCAGTTGCCAAATTAGGAGAAATTGCAGCCTCAACCAGCATTGTTCCGTTAATTTCATCCACTAAATATTTCATACCTTCCTGATATGCTTCCATACCCGTGTGAATTTGATAATTTGTAAAACTGTCGGCTTCAATACTTGCGTGAGTCAAAAAGTCGATTTTAACCATTTCAAATCCCGCCGCTTTAAAGCGATTTACAAAATATTTTATTCTGGCTTTAGTTCCCGGACTTGTAGGATCCATAGCATAAGCGCCATCCAGTTCCAGCGGACTTCCGTTAACCATTGTCCAGCATTGGTTATAACTGTACGAACTTCCCTCTACCTGACGGTTGTATTTTCCCCAATCGACAAACGGAGCCCAGTAAATACCCGCTTTAAATCCTTTGCTTTTTGCATACGTAACAAACTGTGCAAGCTGCGCATCGGTCATATTATCCCAATACGAATCAAGATCTATAAATAAAGTATTGTCTTGCGTTTTAAATGCCGGGCAGTCATCATGAAAATAATCAACTACAGCCTTAACTTTAGTCAAGTTGATATTAGTCTGCATGGCACCCCAGCTATTCCAGCCCATAGGTTTTGGAGCTGTCCAGTCAAAAATATATTTTGGCTGTAGTGCGGCATTTGCCTGAGCAAATTCTTCAAATCCTGTTCTCCAGTCGTCACCTGCATTTAGCATTACTTTAGGCGAAGGACAGCTTGTTTGCCCAACGTTTACCCAGCCATGGCCACGTTTATCTCTTGTTATTTCCTGTTTTGTCCATCCTGCAATAACCGAAACATAGGCAGATGATGCGCCACCGCCACTTACCGTAATACCCGTTTTCCATTTTGTATGTTCAAGAGAACCAATAACCAAACCTTTACGATTCGTATTATTGTAAATATTTGTAACCTCAGAAGCAGTAAAATCTGCTGAGTTTAAAGTGTAAGCATTATAGCGAATCCATGCATCATTATCATAAGGAACAAATACAGCTCGTGTATCGCCCGTACCAAAATTTGGCGTTACCTGATAACTCGTTAAAGGAGACATTCTATAGCAGTTCGATCCGTTTCCGGTAAGTACAACTTGTACCGCCACATATTCTTTATTGGTATACGTATAAAATATTTGCTGCATGCCCAAAGTATAATTGCCGCTTAACGTAAAAATATGCTTTGTACCGCTGCCAATATTATCTGTAAATGGTGCCGATGAATAAACAGCTGTAGCAAAATTACCGCTCAAATACTGCTGATCACTATTTGCGTAAGCAGATGCATTCGTAATTACCGTTGCTCCATTAAATTTTACACTATACGTTTTAGTAGCTAAATTGTAAACAATACTATTGTTTGTACCAAAAGCAATAGTTTGAAGACTCGAAGAACTAAGCGGCGTTAAAACAAACTTATCTAAATTAGGAGCCCATGAAATTGTATTGTCCCAAAGCAGCGTTGTTGTTCCGCTGTTTAGGTATACACTTAAGTTTTTAGACGCAGCAGTACTCCATCCTCCGCTTGGATCACACGGAATAGATATCGTAGTCGCCGAACCAGCCGTTAATCGAATAGTACGCGGATCTCCGGTACAATAAAATAATTGAAGATTGTACCAGCCCGCAGCCGAAACCGTAACGTTAGTCGATACACTGCTGTTGCCTCCCAAATTACCGACAATTTTGCCGGAACAGGAATCGCAGTTTTGTATGTCAGCGCTATTAGTACGTGTACCATTTTCAAACTCATAAGTCTGAGCTGAAGTATATAACGCTATAAAGAGCATTGTAGTGGTAAACAATGCCTTAATTAATAATCTTTGTTTTGTAATTTTTTCTTGCATAATAATTTTGGTTTAGATAGTTAGAATGCAGTACTATACTATACTGTGCTACAATGATAAGAAAAATAATAATATAATGTTAAAAATTTGACGTTTTTTATTTTTGAAGCTGCCAGAATTATGTTTTTCGTTTTTAAATAATCTTTAAAATAAGTATGGATAAATTGAAGAATCAATTTGACGAAAAATAGAAACCAAGCATTGAAGTTGGAATATTTTGACCAAAGAGAAGCGTAATATTGTGGATATTGATCGTGCTATTTTTTGAAATTATTTGAAAAAATTGTAAAATTTACAATTATTCAGTAAATAAAAATTTCGTTTGACTGCGTTAGCGACAAATTGAATACATTAGTAGCTATATGCTTTATTTTTAAGGGAAAAGCAAAGCTGAAATGCTAATTTTTTAACCGGATAAATTATTTTTTAATGCCTTTTGAATAGAAGATTTAATGAAATATTTTTTGAAGTGCTTGCGAAATAAATTTTAATTTGTATCATTGTAGTATAGAATAGTATAATAACCAAAATAACCATTTAATGAAACCCAATTTTTTTCTATTCAAAAAAATGCTTTTTTCCATTTTGTTTGTGTCATTTTTCTTTAATTCGGCTTTAGCCCAAAAAGACATTAAAATGACTTTTGGGAAAAACGGAATCATAACGTATGATTTAAAACAAAAAACAATTGCTGTAAGCGAATCCGGAAAAACTATTTTTTCAGATGCAAAAGCTTCAGCGGTTGTAAATGGTAAAACTATTTCGGTTAATGATTATTCAGAAGCTGTTTTATCAAAAGAAACTATTAATGATAATTTAGGAAAGGGAACAAAATATACGCTTACTTATACAGATAAAAACAATCCAACCCTAATCCAAAACTTCTATACTTATAACAATCAGTCCTACTTTATAACTCAAATAGAAATTTTAGGCAATGGTCAGCAAATTGCAACCAATTATATTTCGCCATTAGATTTAGGGAAAATCACTTTTGATAAAATAGAAAATCTGCAAACTGTTTTTGTGCCTTATGATAATGATGCTTTTATCAGCTACAATTCAAAAAAACTAGATACGATTTCGCATAATACAAGTGCCGAAGTTGGAATTTTATTCAATAATACTTCCAGAAATGGATTTATAATAGGTTCTCTTGAACATATGGTTTGGAAAAGTGCCGTAAAAACATCCAATAAAAAACCAGCAGTTTTATTTTCTGCATGGGCAGGATATTCTGAAAAAGAAATTACGCGCGACAGCATTGCACACGGAATCGTAAAAGGTGATAAAGTTTTATCTCCAAAATTCTTTGTGGGTTATTATTCAGATTGGAGAAATGGTATGGAAGAATATGCCAAAACCAATCGCATTGTAGAAAAGCCTTATGTTTTTGAGTGGGATAAACCAACTCCGGTAGGATGGAACAGCTGGGGTGTTTTAATGGAGAAAATTAATTTTGAGAATACGACAAAGGTTGCAGACTTTTTTGCAAAAGAAATTCCGCAGTTTAGAGTAGGTAATACAGCTTATATCGATTTGGATTCTTTTTGGGACAATATGGTAAAAGGCGGTTTTACGGGAGATTTCAGCAAACTAAAAGAATTCGCAGATTATTGTAAAAGCAAAGGTTTAGAACCGGGAGCATATTGGGCGCCTTTTACAGATTGGGGATGGAAAGACGGACCCAACCGCAAAGCCGAAGGAAGTGATTATACTTTTGGAGAAATGTGGACGAAAACCGGAAACACGTATTTTGATTTTGACGGCGCCAGAGCGATTGACCCAACACATCCGGGAACATTAAAACGTGTTGATTATGTCATTAATAAACTAAAAGCGTGCGGTTTTAAAATGATCAAAATTGACTTTTTAGGTCACGCTGCTGCAGAATCTACTTCGTTTTACGATAAAAATGTTACTACAGGAATGCAGGCTTACAAAGTGGGAATGGAACATTTAGTAAATGCATTAGACGGACAAATGCTTATTTATGCTGCTATTTCCCCAAACATGGCAACATCTCGTTATGCCCACGTCCGTCGTATTGCATGCGATGCCTGGAAAACAATCGAACATACCCAATACACACTGAATAGTGTAAATTATGGCTGGTGGCAGACTTATTCGTATGATTATATTGATGCCGATCATGTGGTTTTTGCAGATGTTACAGAAGGAGAGAACCGCGCCCGATTAATCTCGGCAGTCATTACAGGAACTTTAATTACCGGAGACGATTATAGTAAAGACGGAATTTGGAGCGTGCGCGCGAAAGAGTGGCTTCAGAATAAAGAATTGCTTAAAATTGTTTCTCACGGTGTAGCTTTCCGTCCGGTAGAAGGAAATACAGGAAAACATACCACAGAAGTTTTCGAACAAAAAATAGGAAACGATTGGTATATAGCGGTTTTAAATTATGGTAGTACACCTAAAAATTATTCACTTCCGCTGGAAAGATTGGGCATAAAAAATGGAAATTATCAACTGCAGAATCTTTTTACAAATCAAAATACTAATTTAAAAAATAATATAAATGTAAGTCTTGGTTCCAAAGATGCTCATTTGTACAAAATCATAAATCGTTAATGGAAGGTATATGAAAAGACATTTTTTTAAGAAAACCATTTTAGTTGTATCGTTGCTGATACTGTCGTCAAATGCTGTGAAAGCTGCGGTAACACTGCCTTCCTTTTTTACAGATAATATGGTATTGCAGCAAAAAAGCACAGTTCCGTTTTGGGGAGAAAGCAACAAGCAATCCGTATCGGTTACAACTTCTTGGGATAAAAAAACCTATAAAGCCAATGTTGTAAAAGGCAAATGGAATGTGGTTTTAAAAACGCCTGTTTACGGCGGACCTTATTCTATTGCTATAAATGACGGAGATTTAAAAACGCTTCAAAATATTTTAATTGGTGAAGTCTGGCTGTGTTCCGGACAAAGTAATATGGAAATGCCTCTTGAAGGCTGGGGAAAAATAGATAACTACAAAGAAGAAATTGCAAATGCTGATTATCCGCAAATCCGATTATTACAAGCCGAACATATTGAAAGTACTTTACCGCTAAATACATTAAAAGTACAGCACGACGGATGGAATGTATGCAGTCCAAAAACCATTGCTGATTTTAGCGCAACAGCTTATTTTTTTGCCAGAAAGATTTATAAAGAAAAAAAGATTCCGATAGGATTAATTCATTCTTCGTGGGGAGGAACACTTATAGAAGCGTGGACAAGTTCTGGAGCGTTAAGCACAATTCATGATTTTGATGCCGAAATTGAAGCCATGAAATCGGAAACAAACAGAGAAGCTTTACAGCAAAAATACAATGCTGATTTAGCTGTTTGGGAAAAGCAAGTTGCTAATGCAGACAAAGGAATGCAGCAGGAAAAAGCAATTTGGGCAACAGAAAATCTTGATGATTCATCCTGGAAAACCATGAAACTGCCTTCTTTTTTTGACAGCAACGGATTAGCCAGTTTTGATGGAATAATCTGGTTTAGAAAAAAGTTTATTATCTCTGATAATACTAAAGATTTCAGCCTGAGTTATTATGCAGATGATGATGATATACTTTGGATTAATGGAAATTATATTGGTGAAACGAAAGGTTACAATGTAGAACGTCATTATACAATTCCGGCTAAGTTTTTGAAAAAAGGAGAAAACACCATCACAATCAGAGTTTTTGACGGAGCAGGAAATGGCGGAGTTTATGCAGATGAAAAAATCACTTTAAAATCTGAAAATGAAACTCTTTCATTAGCCGGAGACTGGAAATATAATATTGGTGCAGACAGTAAAGATTTACCTGCAAAACCTTATTTGGCACAAGGACAAAACAGACCAAGTGCAATTTATAATGCGATGATTTCTCCTTTGTTAGATTATAAAATAAAAGGAGTAATCTGGTATCAGGGAGAAAGCAATGCCGAAAGAGCTTTTCAATATCGAAAATTATTACCGCTGCTGATAAACGACTGGAGAGCTAAATTTAAAGATAAAAATCTTCCGTTTTTATTTGTTCAGTTAGCCAATTATAAACAACAAAAACAACAGCCGGATAATTCAGATTGGGCAGAGTTAAGGGAAGCACAGTTTATGGCTTTGAAACTGCCAAATACCGGAATGGCTGTAACAACTGATATTGGAAATGGAGAAGACATTCATCCAAAAAATAAACAAGATGTAGGAGGACGTTTGGCAAATATTGCTTTGGCAAAAGTTTACAATACTAAAATTGAGTATTCGGGACCGCTTTATAAATCCTATACGGTTAAAGCAAATGTGATTACGATCGATTTTGATTTTAATGAAAATATAAAAGCGAAAGACAATTCTTTAAAAGGATTTTCAATAGCTGGAGCAGACCAAAAATTTCATTGGGCAGAAGCCAAAATAGTCAACGGAAAAGTAGAAGTATATGCGCAGGAAGTTCCGAATCCGGTTTCAGTCCGATACAATTGGGCAGACAATCCAAACGGAAACTTAACCAATGCTTCAGGATTACCGGCATCCTCTTTTAGAACCGATAACTGGGAAGGAATTACACAAAAAAAGAAATAAGAAAATAACACATAATAAAATGAAAAAACAATTTACAACTTTAAGGCAGTCTTTTGCGATAGCATTTTTTATTCTCTCGAGTTATTGTTCAGTAACTGCACAGCAGATTATTACGGTAAAAACAAAAAGCAATGCATTGGTTTTACAAGTAACTCCGGGAAAAGAAGTAAACACTATTTACTTAGGAGAAAGACTGGCAAACGATTCAGAATACACAAAAATACAAGCTCAGTTTCGTCAGGGAACAGATTACTCTGGTATTTATAATGCTGCTTATACGGCATCGGGATCTAAAAATTTGTTAGAACCTGCTATTACCGTAACGCACGCTGACGGAAATACTTCCCTTGATTTGTTATATGTAAGTCATGAAACAAACAAAATTAGTACAGGAGTTTTTCAAACTGATATTACGCTAAAAGATCCTGTTTATCCGGTTGAGGTGCATTTGTTTATTCAGTCTTATTTTGATAATGATGTAATTGAGCAGTGGACAACCATTCAGCATAACGAAAAAGCAAGTATTACTTTGAATAAATACGCTTCGGCTAATTTATATCTTAAAGGATACAATAACTTTTACCTGAACCAATATCATGGCGACTGGGCAAAAGAAATGCAGCCGGAAGAAACAAAGTTAACACACGGAATCAAAGTGTTAGATTCTAAATTAGGATCTCGTGCTAATTTATTTCAGCCATCTGTATTTATGGTTTCTTTAGATAAACCAGCTTCAGAAGACGAAGGAAAAGTTTTGTTTGCAGGTTTAGAATGGTCAGGAAATTTTAGAACCGATTTAGAATTAGATCCTTTAAATAATCTTCGTGTTATTTCGGGAATTAATAATGCTGCGGCAGCTTATAAACTGGCTAAAAGCGAAGTATTTACAACACCTAAATTTTGGTACACTTTTTCATCAAATGGAAAAGGAACTGCAAGTCGTAATTTACACGATTGGTCAAGAAGTCATAAAATCCTTGACGGGAAAGGAGATCGTTTAACTCTTTTAAATAACTGGGAAGCGACTTATTTTAATTTTGACGAAGAAAAACTAAAAGTGCTTATCGCCGATAGTAAAAAACTGGGCGTTGATATGTTTTTATTAGATGACGGATGGTTCGGAAATACTTATCCACGTAATAATGATGATGCGGCTTTAGGAGATTGGGACGTTAACAAAAAGAAATTACCAAACGGAATTGGAACTTTGGTAAAAACAGCGAAAGACAATCAGGTAAAATTCGGAATCTGGATTGAGCCTGAAATGGTAAATCCGGCGAGTGATTTGTATAAAAAACATCCGGAATGGGTGATTAAACAACCGGGAAGAGCAGAGCATTATTTCCGTAATCAATTGGTTTTAGACTTATCAAATCCAAAAGTTCAGGATTTTGTTTATGGAGTTGTAGACAATCTTTTTACTCAAAACCCGGAATTGGCTTATATCAAATGGGATTGTAATGCAGTGATTTATAATGCGTATTCAAGTAATTTAAAAGACAATCAGAATAATTTCTACACCGATTACGTAAACGGACTTTATAAAGTTTTAGAACGCATTCGTGTAAAATATCCAAAAGTGCCAATGATGCTTTGTTCTGGCGGCGGCGGAAGAGTGGATTATGGAGCTTTAAAATACTTTACTGAATTCTGGCCAAGTGATAACACAGATCCTTTAGAGCGTGTATATATGCAATGGGAATACTCGTATTTTTATCCGGCTCTTACTATTGCAGCGCACGTTACAGACTGGGGAAAACAGTCTATAAAATACCGTACAGATGTTGCGATGATGGGAAGATTAGGTTTTGATATTGTAGTGAAAGATTTAAACGAAAAAGATTTAGCTTTTACACAGCAAGCCATTAAAAACTATAATGCATTAAGCGGAACAATCTGGCAGGGAGATCAATATCGTCTGCAAAATCCGTGGGGTAATGATGCGGCATCTGTAATGTTTGTGAATAAAAATGGAAACGAAGCAGTAATGTTTAGTTATGCTGTTAATTCAAGATATGAAGCCGGAACTCATCTTCCAATAAAATTAAAAGGATTGCAAGCAGGACAAAACTACAAAGTAGAAGAAATCAACGTTTATCCGGATAAAAAAGCTTCTGTAGAAACAGCCGTTTATTCTGGTGATTTTTTAATGCAGGTTGGAATTAATCCAAATGTAACAGTATCAAATAACAGCGTTGTTTTAAAAATCACGAAGGCCTAAAATAAATTTCAAACATTAGTATATATTTGTACTATATATTTTCTAAATAAATACCTATTAAAACGTTTATGAAGCAAATTATTCAACAGATAAAAAACCTTGAATCAATTAATTCCTTATCCAAACACGAGCAGCTGGTTCAGGGAATAATTAATGCCATTGATGAAAAGGTAGTAACAAAAGGTGATCTGCTTCCATCTGTAAATACTTTTATAAGCGAATTGGGTTTTGCAAGAGAAACTATTGCTAAAGCTTATAAAGAACTTGTTCACAGAGGAATTATCGAATCAAAAAACCGACTTGGATATTTCGTTGCTACAAACGATGTAAAACAAGAGTTGAAAGTGGCGTTGCTGATATTTGCATTTGATATTTTTCAGGAAACGTTTTATGAAAATTTCAGAAAAGGACTTGGAAAAAATGTACAATTAGATATCTTTTTTCATCACAATAATTTTGATACGTTTGAAAATATTATTCAAAGTATAAAAGGAAAATACGGAATGTTTGTTATCGCTCCGATTCCGAATAAAAAAACACCGGATGTTTTAAAACAGCTGCCAACAAACAGAGTATTGCTGGTTGACCGTTTTATAGAAACAGATGAAGATTACAATTATGTTGCACAAGAGTTTGGAGATTCGTCTTACAATGCTTTTGTGCAGCTTAAAGATAAAATTAAAAAGTACGATGAACTTGTTTTCTTTTTCAAGCCCTCATCTGCAGAACCTAATGAAATTTTAAATTCATTTAAAAGGTTTATGAAGGATTATGATATCAAAGGCGTTATAAAAGAAGAATACACAGCAGGTTCTCTGGAAAAAGGAAAAGTATATTTTACGATTCACAATCTCGAACTTTGGGAAATGCTGAAAGACTCTAAAATAAAAGGACTTAAAATTGGTGCCGACATTGGTTTTATTTCGCACAACGATGATATTGTAAAAGAAATCATTTTTGACGGTGTAACCACATTTTCTACAGATTTCGCTGAAATGGGAAAAAGAGCCGCTGATTTTGTGTTGAACAGAAAAAAGACACAAGAGATTATTCCAACAATTCTTATTGATAGAAATTCGTTGTAATTTATGAATGTTTTATCCATTGTTAGTTTTTTACTGATTACAGGTTTAGTCGCAGTAATTTCAGCCATAAAAACACGAAAAAGAAAGGTACAAACCACAAGCGGACTTTTTTTTGCAGATCATAACAATAACTTTTTTATAGTTGGAGGCGCTTTATTGCTTAGCAATATAAGCGCCAACCAGTTTATAGGCGAAAACGAATCTATCTACACCAACAACATGAGCGTTATGGCTTGGGGTGTAAGTTCTGTACTTGCCATGCTGCTTGTTGCCGAGTTTTTTCTGCCGATTTATTTTCGTACCGGAGCCATGACAATTCCGGATTATCTGGGAAAACGTTATGACGATTCGACTAAAAGGCTCGTATCGATTATATTTTTATGCAGTTATATTGTTAATCTACTTCCCGCAGTATTATACGGCGGTGCAGTTGCCCTAACCGGAATGTTTAATTTTTTATATCCTTTAGAATTAACCTACTGGCAGAATATCTGGGTTATGGTTTGGCTGATAGGTCTTACAGGCTGTGCTTATTCGGTTTTAGGAGGTTTACGTGCCATATCGATTAGCGATACCGTTTTAAGTATTGGTTTATTGACGATTGGTATCGCGTTTCCTTACTTCGGATTTAAATTTTTAGGAAATGGAGACTGGTTCAAAGGACTTCATATTTTACTTTCAGAACATAAAGAACATTTAAATTCTATTGGCGGTCCGCAGGATGAAATTCCGTTGAGTACCATTTTTACAGGAATGTTTATTATGAACCTGTATTACTGGGGAATGGAGCAGTTTATTGTACAGCAGGCACTTTCGGCAAAAAGTTTATCACACAGTCAAAAAGGAATGGGACTTGCCTGCTTAGGAAAATTATTATGTCCTTTTATCATCAATATTCCCGGATTGGTAGGTGTTCATCTTTACCAAAATCTAGAAAATACAGCTGAGGTTTTCCCGCTTGTCGTAAAAGATACATTGCCAGGAGTTATGATTGGTTTAACCGCAGCAGTTGTTTTGGGAGCAGCAATAAGTACTTTTAATGCAGGTCTTAATAGCAGCAGTACATTGTTTGTACTAAATCTCTATAAACCGTGGTTAGAGAAAAAAAATAAAGAAGTAACCGAAAAACATTTAGTTTACACCGGACGTAAATTCGAAATCATTGTATCGGCTTTAGCTATGTTTTCGGCTCCGTTTATATTATTCAGTAAAGCTGGCTTTTATACTTATTTACAGCAGTTGAGCGGAATGTTTTGTCTGCCTATTTTTACCATTATTCTGATTGGTTTTGTATTCAAGAAAGTACCACCGCAGGCCGCAAAAATGGGAATGATATTTTTTATTTTGGGTTATATTACTTTTAATTACATACTCGATATTAAATTACATTACCTGCACATGCTGGCACTTTTATTTGTGCTTACTTCTGTATGTATGCTGTTCGTGTCTAAGTTTTATCCGAAATATAATTATGTCGAAATAAAATTAGAATCGGTTGAATTATCGCCTTGGAAAAACCGTTATTGGTATTTTACCGCTTTAATAATTGGTATGGTAAGTATTTTTGTTTTATTCTCGAAATGGGGAATAGCTTAGTTTTTTTAGTTTCTAAGATTCTGAGATGCTAAGTTTTAATACAAAGTGACAAAGGCTGAAAGGGACAAAGATTTTAATGTAGAGACGCACAGCAGTGCGTCTTGCGCAACGTAACCACAATATTTGATATACTTGACGTAGACGCACTGCTGTGCGCCTCTACGGATATACGTTGTGGATATAATTAATTATAAAATTGACAATTCAAACATTCCAATTTTTTGTATAGACGCACAGCAGTGCGTTTTTTTTATTCGTATTTGGTGTGAAATATCTTAAAAATGTCCAAAATTATTTCTTTGATTTTGCAGGTAAATTATACCTGTTTTCTTTGTTTTAGATTACAACACTCTTCAGTTTTGTCTGAGATTTCTTTAAATTAATTATTCCTTTATTTTCTTTTTCCTTTTTAAAGCTTGGTATTTCTGTTAAAGCCGAAATAAATCATCAAAAAAAATATCAAATTCTTAAAACATAAATTTGGATGTAATGAAAATATTTGTATGTTTGTAATGTTGTAGTATAGTATAGTATAAGTCAATTCGTTTTCTCGTATTTTAATGCTCAATAAAAAGAATAAAACTAACTCACTAATTTATTAACTAAAAAACCAAATTATTATGAGAATTGCAATAAGATACTTATGCTTCTTAGTAGTTATGATGTGTGCCGGTACACTTTACTCCCAAACCATAACCGGTAAAGTTACAGACAATGAAAATTTACCATTGCCAGGCGCCACAATTCTGGTAAAAGGTACACCGAACTCTACAGTAACAGACATAGATGGCAGTTATAAATTGTCAAACGTAAAATCCGGCTCAACTTTAGAGTTCAAGTTTATAGGATTTAATCCGCAGACGGTTATTGCTAATAAATCTGAAATTAATGTCTCTTTAACTCCGAGTCCACAGGAATTAAATGAGATAGTAGTAGTAGGAGCTTCAGTAAAAAGAGGAGATCTTACCGGAGCGGTAGGAAACGTAAAAGGAGAAAAACTGCTGGAAACACCAACAGCAAACGCAGTGCAGGCATTGCAAGGACGTGCAGCGGGTGTTTATGTACAGCAAAATACAACTCCGGGTTCAAGCGGTAGTATTAAAATTAGAGGAAACAACTCGATCCAATTTGGTACAAATCCAATATTTGTAGTAGATGGTCTTATTATTGACGGCGGTTTTGAATCGATAAACCCTAATGATATTGCGAATATTGATATCTTAAAAGATGCTTCTTCAACAGCTATTTATGGTGCAAGAGGAGCAAATGGAGTTGTGGTAATTACAACTAAAAAAGGATCAAAAGGAGAAGGAAAAATAAACTTTGATACCTGGGTTGGAATGTCTGAGTTTAGCAAGACGCTTCCGTTAATGAACGGACAGCAATTGTTTGATCTTAGAGTTGATGCATTTGCAAATCAATATATGGATCAAAACCCAAATGCTGATCGTGCTGCTTATATCAATCAGATTAAATCAGACGGATCTACAGTATTTGCCCCATACGAATTAGAATCTTACAGAACAGGAAAAAGCTACAATTGGTTAGACGAAGTAGCAAGAACAGGAATGCAGACTAATTACAATCTTTCTTTTTCGGGAGGAGGAGATAAAGGTTCTTATTTTGTGAGTTTCAATTACGCAGATCAGGATGGGCTTTTAGAAAAATCTTCTTTCAAAAGATATAACGGAAAAATCAATTTGACGCAGGACGTTAAAAAATGGCTTCAAATAGGTACAAGTACTACTTTTTCACGCAGTGAAGCAAGTTATATCGAAGGAAGTGCTTTCGGAAATGCATTAGGCGCTAATCCACTATTGCCTATTGATCCAGATGCTACTTATTTGAAATACGGAGACGTATTGAACGCAGATGCTTACAATCCAATTAAAAGTTTAACAATTGATAATGTAAGTTCTAAAAACCGTTTAATGTCAAGTAATTATGTAAACATTAAACCTGCAGACGGATTAAACTTAAGAACTACTTTTTCTGTAGATATTACTGATCAGGCTAACTTTTCGTACCAGCCAATGGATACGGGACAATCTATTAGAAATTCTGCAAACGGAGATGCTAATCATTACAGATACAGTGAATTGAATTACCAATGGGATAATACTATCACATACAATAAATCAATAGGAAAACACGATTTTAGTGCACTTGGAGCTTTTTCTATGCAGAAAAATTCAAACAATTACACGCAAGTTGATGCAAGAGGTTTTTCATCAGATGATTTTACTTATATGTACTTAAATGGAGCGTCTCAAAAACAAGATTTTTCATTAGGATCAGATTTTGTTACAACGACCTTAATGTCTTACACAGGAAGATTAAATTATTCGTATGATAAAAAATACTTTGCAACTGTTACAACACGTTTAGATGGTTCTTCTCGTTTTGGACCTAATAATAAATGGGGAACTTTTCCATCTGTAGCTTTAGGCTGGGATATTTCCAAAGAGTTTTTAGAATCTGTAGAAAGTATTAAATTATTAAAACTTCGCGGAAGTTATGGTATTGCAGGAAACCAAAATATACCAAACTATGCTTATGTAAGTAAATATAGACCAGTTTATACAAATGGAAGTGTTGTTTATAAACCAAGCGATTATTTAGGAAATCCTGACTTACAATGGGAAAGACAAAAACAATTTGATTTTGGTTTAGACTTTGCAACTTCAGATAACAGATTCTCTATGACTGTGGATTATTTTGATATCAAAAATGACAACCTGTTAATGGTAAAAAGTGTAACTAGTTTAAGTGGGTTTACGACTGGAATAGACAACGTAGGTACGATGGTAAACAAAGGAGTTGAATTTAGTGCCAATTATAAAATCTTAAAAAATAATAATCTTAACTGGGATGTTTCAGGAAACATTTCATCTGCCAAAAATAAAATTACCAAGTTATACGGAGAAACTACAGCAATCTACAATACAGGAGGTTATACCGGAGTTGAAATTCAAAGAACAGGAAATTTATTCGTAGGTAAATCTGTTAATTCTATTTATGTATTTGAGTTTGATAAAATTGCTCAGGCATCAGATATGACAGAAATAAGCAAAATCAATTTTGGAGGAAGAACAGTTAAACCGGGAGATATTGTTCCAGTAGACAGAAACAAAGACGGAAAAATTGATGATAACGACCGTTATGTAGTTGGAAACACAGATCCTGATTTTTACGGAGGTTTTGCAACTGATTTTAGCTACAAAGGTTTTGGATTAAATGCTGTTTTTGCTTACTCTATTGGAGGAAGAAGAATCAGTTCTGCTTATGAAAGTTTTATGAGTTCTGGTGGAATGAGTGCTGCTCATACTGATTTATTAGATCGTTGGACACCAGAACATACGGACACAAATGTACCAAGAGCTTATTATGGTGGAGGAAGATTTAACAGTTATGAGACATCATTGGCAATTCAAAATTCTTCGTTCTTACGTTTAAATGCATTGACATTATCATACAACTTTCCTAATTCAATTTTGGAGAAAGCATATCTTCAAAATCTAAGACTTTATGTTACCGGATCTAATTTATTTACGATCACAAAATACAAAGGTTACGATCCAGAAGGAGGAGATAGTTATCCTAACTCAAGAATGTTTGTTTTAGGTTTAAATGTTTCACTTTAAAAATAATTTTCGACAATAATTAAAAATATAATTATGAAAGTAAAAATTTTAACGGCAATGGCATCTATAATGCTTTTTGCTTCCTGCTCAGATTTCTTAGATCAGGACCCAAATACTGCTCTTACTGAAGAACAGACTTATTCAAAAATGGATAATATTGAACCTCTTGTTTTAGGAATGTATTCTTCATGGAGAAATGTACAAAAAGACAGAGGAGGACTAATGTTTCAATTAGGAACAGATGAAACGCAGCAAGGAGCATTTCAGGTAATGACAACTCCGGGACAAGCAGGATTAGATTACTATAATGGTTTTCTTTCTCAGGAAAATACAGCTTTGGCTGAACAATGGGATTCACGCTGGTTAGTTTTACAAAGCGCTGGTCAGGCAATATATGCCTTGAACAACAATACAGAAGCTGATACAGCCCGTAGAAATATATTACTGGGAGAAGCTAGTTTTATAAGAGCTAGTTTAATGTTTGAGCTTTCACAATACTGGGGAGAAATTCCAATTTTGGATCAGGCACGTACTCAGGAATTAGGATATGGAAGACAGCCATTGCCAGATGTATATACATACATTGTCAACGACCTTAAAGTAGCCGAAGCAAATTTGCCAGCTACACAATCAAATAAAGCTCTGCCAGTAAAATATCTTGCTCAGGCATTATTAGGGAAAGTATTTTTATACGCTCCTGTAGCTTCTGGCGCACGTGATTACACTCAGGCAAAAGAATGGTTAGGAAAAGTTATCTCTTCAGGAAAATACAGCTTGTTAGCAAATTATGCAGATGTTTTTAGCCCTGATCATGCTAACTCTACAGAGTCACTTTATGAATTTCAGTTCAACAATACCTGGCCTGATAACAACCAAATTCAATGGCAGACAGGATCAAGAGCTATCGCAAATTTAGATCAGTATGCTTATTTTGGAGGATATGATTTATTAGTTCCAACACAATATTGCTATAAAGATAAATCAGCTGGCGGTATTTGGGAACCAGGTGATAAACGTAAAGATGCAAGTATTCGTTACGATTTTACTTATAGAGGAATTACACCAACAATTCCGGCAGGTTTTGGAGGAGATGAATTAGATCCGCACGTAAAAAAATACGAAGATGTTCGTGTAGACGGAAGACAATCATTTTGGAATTCTGGGAAAAACAAACCATACATTCGTTATGCTGATGTATTGTTGTGCTACGCAGAATGTTTAAACGAATTAGGAAGTACTACAGATGCTGAAGGATATGTAAACCAAGTTCGTACCCGTGCTTTTGGAGGAACACTTCCGGCGGGAATGAACTGGACTGGACTTTCTCAGGCAGATTTCAGAGACCGAATTTTAGATGAGCGTATGCGTGAATTAGCATTTGAAGGCTGGAGAAGAATGGACCTTATTCGTACAGGAAAATTGGTACAGTATGTAAAAGCTCGTAATAAATGGGCAGCTGAAAGCGGAACAATAGCCGAGTTTCATAACAGATACCCAATTTCTCTAAAAGAAATTCAGCTTAATGATGATATAAACCCGGAAGATCAAAATCCTGGTTATTAATATCTTTTAAAATAGTTTTTATCGTTTGGTTGTGTGATTTTTTGGTTAATAATCACAGTTTTTGATTTGTAATGCCATTTTGGGTATAGGTAATAAAACAGTCCTGAGAATTCTGTTAGAAAAACTTATTCCAAAATGGCATTCTTATTTTTAGTTACAATTTTTCATCATTCAAATAACAATATGAAATTCAATACAATTCAGGTTTATATCACTTTATTTGTTTTAAATGCCTTATCGTTCCATTTTTATGCCCAGAATAAAGTAAGTCTGAACTCTTCAGACATTGTCTGGAAACTAAAACCACAGGCAGAATTAGGAAAAGACAGCCTTAAAATAACTGCTGCAGATTATTCAGGTAAAGACTGGGTAAAAGCAGTAGTTCCGGGTACGGTTTTTAATTCTTATGTAGTAAGCGGTTTAGAAAAAGACCCCAACTTTGGCGACAATATTTATCAGGTAGATAAATCAAAATATGACCGAAGCTTTTGGTATCGTTCAGAATTTAGTGTTCCCGAAAATTTTACCAAAGAAATAATCTGGTTAAACTTTGAAGGAATTAATCGTGAAGGGGATATTTACCTTAACGGAAAAAAACTAGCCACTCTTAGCGGAATGATGCAGCGCGGTAAATTTGATATTACAAAATTAGTGCACCGCAAAGCAAAAAATGTGCTGACGATTTTAGTAAGTATTCCAAAACAGCCTTTAAACAATTACGGAAGCCCAACATATATTTCAAGCGCCGGTTGGGACTGGATGCCGTATGTTCCGGGATTAAACTCAGGAATTACAGATGATGTTTTTTTAAGCAATACAGATAAAGTAACCATTGCAGATCCTTGGGTTCATACGAATCTGCCAACAAATGCACGTGCAGATTTAGATGTAAAAGTAGACCTTAAAAATTCATCAGCACAAAATCAGGAAGGAGTTTTAACTGGTGTAATTATGCCCGGAAATATTACTTTTTCTAAAAAAATAAGTCTTGATGCAGATGCTGTTACAAGTATAAAATTAAGCACAGAACAATTTCCTGAACTTTCTATTCAAAACCCTAAATTATGGTGGCCAAATGGTTATGGAGATCCTAATTTATATACGTGCCAATTCACTTTTAAAATTGGAGATGTAGTTTCTGATTCCCAAAAAATAACCTTCGGAATCAAAAAGTATACTTACGATACAGAAGGCAGTGTTTTGCACATTTCGATTAACGGAAAACGTGTTTTTCTAAAAGGAGGAAATTGGGGAATGAGTGAGTATATGCTTCGCTGCAGAGGTGAAGAATACGATTTGAAAGTCAAACTTCACAAGGAAATGAATTACAATATTATTCGTAACTGGTTAGGTTCAACAACGGATGATGAATTTTACCAGGCTTGCGATAAATACGGAATTATGGTTTGGGATGATTTTTGGCTAAATGCAAATCCAAACCTTCCTTTAGATATTCACGTTTTTAACAGCAATGTAATTGAGAAAATAAAACGAGTTCGAAACCACGCGAGTATCGCAATCTGGTGCGGTAATAATGAAGGTTTACCGCAGCCTCCGCTCAACGGATGGATTGCCGAAAATATCAAAACTTTTGACAACAACGACCGTTATTATCAGCCTTGTTCTAATACAGGAAACTTAAGCGGCAGCGGACTTTGGGGCAATAAAGATCCAAGGTTTTATTTTACAAAATACCCTGAACCTTACGTAGGGACTGGAGACGGCCCAAGCTGGGGTTTAAGATCAGAAATTGGCACAGCCGTTTTCCCAAATATAGAAAGTTTCAAAAAGTTTATTCCGGAAAAAGACTGGTGGCCAAGAAACGATATGTGGGACAAACATTTCTTCGGACAAAAAGCTTTTAATGCTTCTCCCGATAATTATGATAAAAGCATAACAGAACGTTACGGCAAACCAAATAATCTGGAAGAATACACCAGAAAAGCCCAATTATTAAATATCGAAACCAACAAAGCCATGTATGAAGGTTGGTTAGATCATATGTGGGAAGACGCTTCGGGAATAATGATCTGGATGAGTCAGTCCTCATATCCAAGTATGGTTTGGCAGACTTACGATTATTACTATGATTTAACAGGAGCGTATTGGGGCGTAAAATCGGCCTGTGAGCCTATGCATATTCAGTGGAGCCCAGTAAATAATTCGGTTAAAGTAATCAATACGACCGGAACGGATTTCAAGAATTTAACTGCCGAAGCCACGGTTTATAATTTAGATGGAAAATCGGTAGCGAAGTTCAATCAAAATGCCATTGTAGATTCTTATTCCAATACAGCAACAGAAAGTTTCGTAATTCCGTTTTATTACAATCAGAAAGATTTAGCTTTTCAAAAAAATGTTACCGCATCATCGACAGATGGAGGAAACCCAAAAGATATTACAGACGGTGATTCAAATACCCGCTGGGCAAGTAAATCAACAGATGATGAATGGATTTATGTAGATCTTGAAAATGAATATATCATTAACCGCATAGTTTTAAACTGGGAAAATGCATTCGGAAAAGAATATAAAATTCAAATAAGTACAGATGCAAAAAACTGGACAGATGTAAGTACGATTAAAGATGGAAAACAAGGACTTCAGAATATTTCGTTTGACGAAACCAAAGGGCGTTATGTTAGAATGCTGGGAATAAAACGCGGTTCTGGCTGGGGATATTCCTTGTATGATTTCAAAGTTTTTGGAGCTGAAACAAATGCCGATACTTCGAGTTTGAGTCCGGTACATTTCATCCGATTAAAATTAAAAGATGCTCAGAATAAAATACTAAGTGAGAATTTTTATTGGAGAGGTTCTAATATGAAAGATTTCACAGATTTGAATAAATTGCCAAAAGCAAACGTAAATGTTTCCAGTAAAGTGGTAAAACAAAACGGGAAGTATATTATTAAATCGAAGATTTCAAGCCCTTTAGGAATTGCATTCGGAATTCAGATACAAGCAGTAAATGAAAAATCCGGAACTCAAATATTACCCGCAATTGTAAGTGACAGCTACTTTACTTTGCTAAAAGGAGAAAGCAAAGAAGTCACCATAGAATTTGAAGAATCAGCTTTAAAAAATGGAGAAAAACCAGTTATAAAAGCGATTCCTTATAATAAATAATCAATTTCAAATCCTGCAAGGTTTCCAAAACCTTGTAGGTATAATTTAAAGGCTAAAAGATTCTCATAGTAAACCTGACAGGTTTAATCGAAACGGAGAAAAAAATATACAAGTTCTCATAAATTAAAAAAATCATTCTAATCTTTTTAATCTGTGGCAAAAAACAAAAACAACATGAATATCAAAAAAATAAAAGCATTACTATTTATACTAATCCCCATTTTAGGTTATTCGCAAAATAATCCATTGGAATTATGGTATAAAAAACCGGCCTCTCAATGGGAAGAAACATTACCCTTAGGAAACGGACGTTTAGGAATTATGCCCGACGGCGGTGTTACAACCGAAAAACTGGTTTTAAACGATATTACCCTTTGGAGCGGATCACCACAAGATGCCAACAATTACAAAGCATTTTCATTTTTACCTCAAATAAGAGAATTGCTTTTAGCAGATAAAAATGGTGAAGCCGAGAAATTGATCAATGAGAATTTTGTGTGTACAGGCCCTGGATCAGGAAGCGGAGATGGTGCAAATGTACAATTTGGATGTTATCAGGTTTTAGGAAACATGACCCTGAAATTTGATTATAAAACCAAATCGGAAGCCACAAATTACAGCCGAAATCTAAACATACAAACTGCAACCTCAGCCACACAATTTAATATTGACGGAGTTATTTACAAACGTGAATATTTTGCAGGTTTTGGTGATGATGCTCTTTTTGTAAAACTGACTTCAAGTAAAAAAGGAAAACTAAATTTCATCGTACAGTTAGACCGATCAGAACATTTTAAAACAGCAAATGAAAATGACAATTCTCTTGTTATGACAGGGCAGCTCAACAATGGAATTGATGGAAAAGGAATGAAATATAAAGCCAAAGTAAAAGCTAAAACAACTGACGGAAGCGCTTTATATACTAATAATTCAATTGAAATAAAAAATGCAACCGAAGTTGTACTTTATATATCCGCAGGAACAGATTTTAAAGATAAAAGTTTTGAATCTTCTGTAGATAAAATTTTAGATACAGCAATTCAAAAGAAATATCTGGATCAGAAGAAAACCCACATTCAGAATTATCAGAAACTATTCAATCGTGTGGCTTTAAATTTTGGAAAATCAGATAAAAAAATATTGCCTACAAATGAAGGTTTAGATGCTTTTTTAAAAGAACCAGATTCAGATACCGAACTTCCGGTTTTGTTTTATCAATACGGGCGATATTTAAGCATCAGCAGCACAAGAGTTGGATTATTACCTCCAAATTTACAGGGATTATGGGCGCATCAGGTTCAGACACCATGGAACGGAGATTATCATCTTGATGTAAATGTTCAGATGAATCATTGGGCACTGGAAACGGGAAATCTTTCAGAATTAAATCTTCCGTTAAAAGATTTAGTGAAAGGAATGGTTCCTTACGGAGAAAAAACAGCCAAAGCGTATTACAATGCCGATGGCTGGGTTGCGCACGTAATTACAAATGTCTGGGGATTTACAGAACCAGGCGAAAGTGCTTCATGGGGAATTGCAAAAGCAGGTTCAGGTTGGTTATGCAACAATTTATGGAATCATTATTTGTATACAAACGATCAAAATTATCTTGCCGAAATCTATCCAATTATAAAAGGAGCAGCTCAGTTTTATAACAGCATGCTGGTAAAAGATCCGGTAACGGGCTGGCTGGTAACTTCACCGTCAGTTTCTCCAGAGAATTCATTTTTCTTGCCAAATGGCCAAGATGCTCACGTTTGTATGGGACCGACAATTGATAACCAAATTGTTCGTGAATTATTTAATGATGTAATCACAGCTTCTCAAAAACTGGGAATCGATAAAGATTTAAGATCTGATCTTGAAAAAAGATTAAAATTATTACCGCCGCCGGGAGTTATTAGTCCAGATGGAAGAATTCAGGAATGGCTAAAACCATATAAAGAACCAGATGCACAACATCGCCACATTTCTCATTTATACGGATTATATCCTGCCTCTTTAATAACTCCGGAAAGCACACCGGAACTTGCCGAAGCGGCGAAGAAAACACTTGAAGTTAGAGGCGATGATGGCCCAAGCTGGTCAATTGCTTATAAAATGCTTTTTTGGTCTCGTTTGAAAGACGGAAACAGAGCGTATAAATTATTAAAAACAATTTTGAGACCAACGCTTGCTACGAATATTAATTATGGAGCAGGGGGAGGAGTTTATCCAAACTTACTTTCGGCTGGGCCGCCATTTCAAATTGATGGCAATTTTGGAGCCACAGCAGGAATTGGTGAAATGCTGATTCAAAGCCACGCCGGATTTATTGAATTATTGCCTGCTATGCCAGATGCTTGGTTAAAGGAAGGTGAAGTAAAAGGGCTTAAAGCTGAAGGAAATTTTACAGTAAATATAAAATGGGAAAAAGGAAAAGTAACGAAATATGAAATATTATCTCCTGTGCCAGCAAAAGTAAAAGTTAAAATAAATGGAGAATTGAAAGAGATTATATCTTCCAAATTATAGAGCATGATTCCTGCAAGGTTTTCAAAACCTTGTAGGTATTAAATTGTAAAAGGAAATAAAAAACTAAACCTACAAGGTTTTGAAAACCTTGCAGGAATCAGAAATATCAATAAAAAGATATTCAAATCAAGTTCTAAATTAATTGCCTCCAGCTTTAGCTGGAGGTTTAAAAGAGTCTATTAAGCAAAGGGCTTTAGCCAAAACACTATAATTTTGGCTAAAGCCCTATTTGAATCTAACTTCAATAACCTCCAGCTAAAGCTGGAGGCAATTAAAAATAAGTTTTGGCTAAAGCCTTTTTTAAATTAATTCTTCTAGCCTCCAATTAAAGCTGAAAGCAATGGTAAAACTTATACTAAGGCTTTTATTCATCAATCGGATATTGATAATGGTGGGGTTTTAGAATTTAGTATGGGATCAAAACCGAATAAAAAATGGGGAATTAAATTAGAGGATAGACCAGTTAATTAGATATTATTGCCCACGGGTTTTGCGGGTTGAATGGATTATCGCAGATTTTAATTTTATTATTGCATGCATTCTTATCGCCTTCACGGAGTTCCTGCAAGGTTTCCAAAACCTTGTAGGTTTATAATATTCATTTTTTTACGTCTCTAAAATTTATACCTACAAGGTTTTGGAAACCTTGCAGGATTAAAACCACAAGCCCCGACAGGTTTTTAAAACTTGTCGGGGCTACTACTTAAACTTAAATTACCAATACTAACTTAAACAAAAACTGATTCCTCATTTTTCAATAAGGACAAATGTATCGTAACGCCTGAATGGCTTTTTTCTTCATCCAGAACTGTTTCAAAAGTTTGTTCTGCTTCTGTTTTTTTATCAAGACCCAGAAGTCCTAATCCCTGCATATACAAACAGTGAATTTTATTTCGTTTATCTAAATCATCTTCCCAAATCATAAGATCTGGAAGTGAAACTGCAAAATAATCGATCGTAATCGAATCGTTTACATGCTTTTGAGCATAAGCAACTAACTTTTCAAAACGTTTACCAGCTTCGGCAGTATTATTTAATTTTAGGAAAGCTAAACCTTGATAGAAAATTTTGTCCGGCTGTTGATCGTTATAGAAAATAGCGGCCGTTGGTTCATCTAATCCTTGGGTTGCTTTTTGCCACCAGTTTTGAGCTTCTTTCAAATCATTTTTCTTTTCGTAAGCAACACCAAGCCAGTAATGAATATCATTTTCCTGTGCGCCCGGAAGTTTTCCTTCACCTAAATTATCAGGATAAATTTGCGCCTGTTCCAAAAGCTCTATAGCTTCGTTATAATTTCCTTGAGAGATTTGCTGTTTTGCAATTTCTGTTAAAGAAATAAGATATTGTCCGCTCACTTTTCCTTCGCCGCCTTCCCACGGATGGAAAATTCGGTTTTGCAATAAGGTTAAGGCTTTATCATGTTTTCCTAAAAGATTATAAATAGCGGCTCTTTCTAAATAAACATCATCACGCTGAATTACCAATTCTAAATGTTTTTCTAAGAAAGCAAGTCTGAAAACCAAATCCCTATTCAAACGTTTGTACAATTGGTCTAATTCCATCAGGATTCTTGAATCTTGTAAATCCAATGAAAAAGCTTTTTCTAAACTCGAAAGCGCTTTTTGTTCATCGCCCAATTTGTTGTAATATGCCAATGATAAATTACGATGTACCGTAGGGAAACTATTGTCTATCGCAACAGATTGTTCCCAGCAGGAAATAGCATCATCATAAAACTTCGCAGCGTACCAAAAGTTGCCTAAATAATACAACGCTTTTGCATCTTTGGTTTGTTTGTCAATTACATTTTGAAGCACCAACGCAGCTTCAACCTGATTTGGGAAACAATAATCTGGTTTTGCCTCTGAAGCCATTTTGAAACATTTTTCGGCTTGACCGAAATCATTTAATTTTTCATAAAAAGAACCTGCAAAATACCACGCCATTGGGTATGTATTTTCATCTTTCAAACCTTCATTTAATAATCCGGCAGCTTCCTTATAAAAACCTGCTGCGTTATAATCTAAAGCATATTCAATGTAAGTATGAATGTTGTTTCGGATAAGCGAATTAAAATAGCTAAGGTCTTTTTTGTCATTGGTTAAAAGATATTTCTCATAAAGCAATCCAAAATTAAATGAATCGTTTTCTAAATAAGTATTGGCAAGCTGAAGCGCTTTTTCTTTTTGATTTAATTTTCTAAGAAGAGCCACTTTTAAATGCAATGCTTTATGATCTTCGGTATTTTTAGAAATTGCTTTTTTAATATGCGTTAATGCCAAATCATAATCACCTTTTATTGCGTCAAGCTGTGCTACATAAAAATAGCCCTGATTTTGCCAGGCTGCATTCCATGTCGATTTGTAAAAAGCGCTGTAAGCATCTTCATTTTTATTTTGATATTTAAGACATAATCCTAAATTGAAATAAGCTTCGCCTTCATACGGATTTGGATTTCGCTGTGTCAATGTTTTTATCGCTGCTCTAAAATAAGATTCCGCTTCTGCAAATTTTGCTCGGCGCATCAGCCATAATCCCATTGCATTGTTCGAACGAATATCGCCAGAATCACGTTTTATAGCTTCTTCATAATACGGAATCGGGCTGTAAGTAGCGTGTCTGTATTGTTCTAAATGCTGAGCCGTTAGAAACAATTGTTCGTTATTTTCGATATCTTCCGGCGCAAGCGCAGGTTTTGAAGCTTCTGGAATTTCGTCTTCGTTTTGACCTTCATAATTCCAATCTACCAAAACTTTATTATCAGCATCGGTTACGGCAATTGATAATCCTTCTAAACCAAAATCAAAATCAATTGTTTCTTCAAATGAATTGTATGGCGATGCATCATAGTGTTTTTGTAATATAACAACATTATTATTCTTTAAAGTAATAGTAGCTTTAGGATAAACGCCCGTTGTATACGCTTTAATGACTAATTTATCATCAATACTTTCTAAATTAACCATCGCATTTTTGGTCGCATTTTTCACAATACCCAAATCACGATATGGCATAAAATATTGTGTAAAATCCTTTTGTTCGCCTGGCATAATCCACGTAAAATCCGGCTGATTATCGGTATAAACACCACACATTAATTCGATATACGGGCCATCTTCATCCGTAAGGTTACGATCCCACGCACGACCGAAATCACCGTGTCCCCAAGTCCATTGTTTTTTTCCGGGAGAAACATGATGATTCGCTACGTGCAATAA
Source organism: Flavobacterium sp. FG68 (assembly GCF_057808895.1). Taxonomy (NCBI): domain Bacteria; kingdom Pseudomonadati; phylum Bacteroidota; class Flavobacteriia; order Flavobacteriales; family Flavobacteriaceae; genus Flavobacterium; species Flavobacterium sp. FG68. The sequence goes on along the minus strand of NZ_JBMDIY010000034.1, from coordinate 30,242 downwards.
TCCGCCTTTTGAATCATTTTCGTATCCGCCCACAAAATTATATTTCGAAGCAATAGCCATATAAGATGTAGGAACCGGAATATTTTTATAGCGGGAAATATCAGTTCCCGGCGAATAATCGACTTTATAATAGGTTCCTTTTGCAATTGGGAAAGAAGAAACATCGCGTTTGCCATGATCAAAAACAGCATTTACGTCTGGTGGAAAAACCGATTGATAATCGTCGTTTACTTTAACAGCCGGATTTGCCCACCATAAAAATGTCTGCGGAAAAGATGTTCTGTTATATAACTGCGCTTTGATTTCCAAATAAGCTTTATCAGGATATAATCGGAAACCCGCCATACCTTTGGTTCTAAACATACGTTCGACTTCGCTGCACCAAACTGTTGCGCTTCCGTCTTCGTGTTCTTCAATCGTAAAATCAACAGGATCAAAAGTCGTTGGTCTGTGGTGCTGTGGCCAGTTGAACTCGATTCCGCCAGAAATCCATGGGCCAGTAAGTCCAACCAATGCCGGTTTTACAACCTGATTATAATACACAAAATGGCGATTTTTAGTTTTATCGTATGCCATATGAACTCGTCCGCCAAGTTCAGGCAAAATCATTATTTTAATAAATTCATTTTCAAGATAAACAGCCTGATATTCTTTGTTCGTTTTTTCGTCTGCTATTTTTTCAATAACCGGATATGGGTATACAGATCCGTTACTTCCCTGATACACTCTTTTCTCAATAAATACAGGATTTTTTTCAGGTTTGCCCACCTCATAAGTTGGCAGGATTATTTTTTCCTTCCAAACATTTACTTTTTGCATGATGTAATGAAATTTAGATTATTGAATATTCTTCGATTGACGATCAGAAACCATTAGTTCCTCAATCTCTTCAAGACTTTTGTTTTTAGTTTCAGGAAGTTTTCTGAAAACAAATACAAATCCTAAGGCGCAGATAATACCATACACCCAGAAAGTTCCTGAGGTGCCCAGGTATTCGTTAAAAATTGGAAATGTCTGCACCAATAAGGCAGAAGCAATCCAGAGCGCAAATGTGGCAATAGACATCGCAACACCTCTGATTCGGTTAGGGAAAATTTCAGATAAAATAACCCAGGTAATTGGTGCAAGTGACATTGCGTAAATTGAAATAGCTAATAAAACCAGTAATAATAAAGGAAAACCGGTAACATTGGTATAATAAAAATAGCCTAATAAAGCATAAATTATCGCCAATGCAGCAGAGCCAAAAAGCATTAATTTTTTACGTCCAATTTTATCTACAGTTCCCATAGCAACCAAAGTAAAAACTAAGTTGATGCTTCCGGTAATCACAATATTCATAAACAAATCGTTGATGCTGTAACCAGCCGAAACAAAGATTTCCTGAGCGTAATTAAAAATAATATTAATACCGCACCATTGCTGAAAAGCCGCCAGAACAATACCAATTGTCAATATAGGTAAAGCCTTTTTGTCAAGCAGCATTTTGAAATCGGTTTTCTCTGTTTCGTCTGTAAAAGTTTCTTTGATTTTTGTGATAGCTTCTTTTCCGTAAGCTAATCCGCCAATTTTGGTAAGTGTTGCTTCTGCTGTATCGTTTTTCCCTTTTTTAGCCAGATATCTAGGGCTTTCGGGAATTAAAAACATTAAAAGAAAGAATAAAACTGCCGGGAAAAATCCTGCCCAAAACATCCATCTCCAGCCCGTTTGTCCGTTCCATGAAGCCAAAATTTGAGCGTGAGTATAACCAGCAGGAATAACTTCTGTAATCAGCATATTGGTAATTTGTGCGGCAAGAATTCCTATAACTACAGTAAGCTGGTTTATTGATACAAAAAGCCCGCGGGTTTCCTGAGGCGCAATTTCTGCGATATATAAAGGTGATATTGTAGAGGCAATCCCAATTCCGATTCCTCCAATAATTCGCCAGATAATAAATATGGTAAAAGTTTCTGAAGCTCCCGTGCCAATTGCACATAAGGAGAATAATACGGCGGCAACAATTAACATAGGACGTCTTCCGTAAGTATCTGCCAGTTTTCCTGCAACTGCAGCGCCTGCTACACAGCCAACAAGGGCACTGCTCATTGCCCAGCCCTGAAGAGCCGGAGAATCTGAAATGCCAAAATAAATTTCGTAAAATGGTTTTGCACCACCTATTACAACCCAGTCGTAGCCAAAGAGTAAACCACCCAATGCTGCAACAAGGCTAATCGATAGTAAAAAGGTATAATTATAATTTTTCATAAAAAGGGTTTAATAGCTTTTGTAAAATTAGCGGAATAGAAACCTTTGATTTATGGATATTTTTTTTGAATAGATGGATTATAATCTGATTTTTTGATGCGCTGTATTAAAATACGAAAACCATTGCGTTACTGTTTGTATTCTGTACGATATTGTATAGGCGAAGTGCTCATTATTTTTTTAAACAAACGGGAGAAATACAACGGATCATTAAAGCCCAGATTAAAACTGATTTCTTTTATGCTCATCGTAGTGAAACTGAGATACTGACAGGCTTTCTGCATTTTTAAATAATTAAAATAATGTATGGGAGAATAGCCCGTCTGTTTTTTAAATAAGGTAAAAAAATGAGACGATGAATAATTAAAATAAGCAGCAACATCATTGATTTTTAACGAAAGATTGAGATGTTTTTTCATGTAGTCAATTGCGGATTCAATAGTATTATCCTCTGAAAATTTTCGGTTCTTCTGAATGAAAAATTTCTCATATAAAAAAGCATTCAACAATTGCCATAATGAAAGATTGGCAAATTCAAGATTACTCGCGCTGTAACCGTCTTCCATAACATCGAGTATGTTTTCAAAAAGTTCAATACGTCTTTCTTCAAGCGAAAGCTGCGGTGCGGAATCCGGAAATTCCGTTATGAATTTATCGTAAAAATGAGGTGCCTGCGGTCCAGTAAAATGAATCCAGAAAATACTCCACGGGTTTTGTTTTAAAGCATAATAATCATGCGCAACTTCTGGAGGTATAATATAAAAGGTATTCGCTTTGAGCGTTATGGTTTTGTTTTCTTTACTAATAATGCCTTCACCTTTATAACAATATATCAGGATGTATTGCTTACTTCCGTGTTTTCGTTTCATGGAATGATGACTTGCATTGGGGAAAACTCCAATATCTGTAAAATACAAACTCGCAATAAGAGGATTCTTTTTGATGTTGGAAAGAATGTTTTTAGGAATCACAATCATGCGCTGTCCCAAGAAACCTTCTTTAACTTTTGTTTTTTCTTTTTGAGATGAATTTTTCATTTTCAGGATTGTCTTTTCCAAATATCGTAATTTAATCCATGCTTTTAAAAAAAATGTCCATTTTGAGAAGAATAATCAAAAGTACATTTGAAACACTATTATAACCTTAGTGTTTTCAATCTTTTTTTAAAACAATATGAATCCTTTAATTACAATTGCATATGAGCCTTTTGGCTGGTATGCAGAAAAAGAAATTTTTAAATTTACACTTACAAATGTTCACGGAAATTATGTTGAACTGCTTAATTATGGAGCCATAGTAAAATCCATAGTAGTTCCGGATAGAAGCGGGAAAAAAGAAAATGTAGTTTTAGGATTTCCAACTTTAGAGGGTTACATAAAAGATAAATCTTATATAGGAGCAACGGTTGGACGTTTTGCCAACCGAATCAATAATGCGGAATTTTCTATTGAAAATAAAACCTATTATTTAGATAAAAATGATGGAAAGAACAATAATCACAGTGGTTCAGCCGGATTTAACAGTAAGGTTTTTGATTTTAGTATAAAAGAAGATGCTGTAATTTTTACTTTGGAAAATGAAAACGGCGACGGCGGTTTTCCCGGAAATTTAAAAACGAAAGTGATTTATAAATGGACGGATAAAAATGAACTGAAAATTGAATTTTTGGCTGTAGCCGATGAACCAACTCCAATAAACCTTACGAATCATTCTTATTTTAATTTATCGGCTTGTGCTGAAAAAATACAAAATCATTATCTCAATATTCAGGCTGACAAAATAGTTGAAAGTACAGAAGATTATATTCCGACAGGAAGAATTATACCTGCAGAAAATTGTTCTTTTTATCATTATAAATTAGGAGATGTTATGAAAGACGGCGGTCTGAATACGTATTATATTTTTAATGGAAATAATGTTGATGAAAATTCGGTTTGTGAATTATTCGAAGAAATATCAGGAAGAATAATGCGTGTATTTACTTCTTATCCTGGCTTACAATTGTATACAGGAGATTATTTAAACAGCGTCGAAATTGGGGAACATTCTAAGTTTTATGAACCTTTTGACGGACTTTGTTTAGAATGTCAATATTATCCGGATAGCCCTAATCATGCACATTTTTCTAATACAATATTCAAAGCAGAGCAGGTTTATAATGAAACGATTACTTATGCTTTTGATGTTGTAATTCTTGAGAATTAAAATATATATGCCACAGATTATAGAGATTAAAATGGATTTTTTTTTTGCCACGAATTACACAAATTTCCACTAATTATAATTCGTGCTAATTCGTGGAATTCGTGGCAAAAAAACTTTACAATCTTTGCGAACTCTATGTTTTAAAACAACAAAATTGAACTATCACCTTTAAAAATTATATAATGAGAAAAATGTTTATTCATCGAAATTTGAGCTTACTGATACCCGCAGTATTTTTTGTACTGACAAGCGGTAAAGCTCAAAACAAAGACCTTTATCTGAAGTCTAAGGATAATTTAAATAAAATTACTTTGTCTTTAACCGAAGATGGAAAGTTGTCGTATAAAGTTACCCGCAGAGATAAAACAATAATTTTAGATTCTCCGCTGGGTTTAAATCTTGAAAATAATGATTTTACTTCAGGTTTGTCAGTTGTAAACGTTTCGCCTATCGAAGAAAAGCGTGAAAAATATGAACTTAAAGTCGCCAATAATAAAGTCGCCGATCATATTTTTAAAACTAAAAGCATAACATTTAAGAACAAACAAGGCGCTTTAATCACGATCGATTTAATTGCGGGAGAAGAAGGAGTTGCTTTTAGGTATAAGTTTGCTGAGAAAGAAGAGAAAACCAGAGTGGTTAAAAATGAAATTACAGGATTTCATATCGATCAAAATGCAAAAGGCTGGCTTCAGCCGTATAACAAAGCGGGAGATTATACGCCGGGTTATGAAGATTTTTATGTGAATGTAAAATCGGGAGATCCAATAAGCGGCGCACGAAATGTTTCAGTTGGATGGTGTATGCCGGCACTTTTTAATGTAAACGATACTAAAAATTGGGTTTTAATTGCAGAATCGGGAGCAGAAGGTGTATTTCCGGGTTGTCACTTGCAGCCGGATTCTAACGGAGGAATGTACAAAATAGCATTTGCAGAAAAAGACGAAAAATTCACTTTGCCTTTACCGGACACAAACGCTTATCCTGAATCAAGTTTACCTTGGACAATGCCTTGGAGAGTTATTTTGATTGGCGATAAAGCGGGAGATATATTATTGTCAACTTTGATTACGGATTTGGCTCCGGCGTCTAAAATTGAAGATACTTCATGGATTGTACCGGGAAAAGCGGCTTGGTCATGGTGGTCACATCCTGATGATTTTACACCAGAAATGTATAAAAAATTCACTGATGTTTCGGCTTCATTTGGTTTTAGATATACGCTTTTTGATGCAGGTTGGGAAAAAGCCAATAAAGAAGGAAAAATTATTGATCATGCTTTGTCAAAAGGAGTTCAGCCATTAGTTTGGGGATATTCGGCAGAATATTTTAATCCTGAAAAGAGGAAAAAAAGATTTAAGGAATTAGCCGATATGGGCGTAAAAGGTGTTAAAATAGATTTTTGGTGTTCAGACAGACAAGAAGTTATGAGTACGCTTCAATCTGTTTTTGAAGATGCAGCTAAAGAACATTTGCTTGTAAACCTGCACGGAACAACAGTTCCAAGAGGCTGGCACAGAACATGGCCAAACTTTGTAACGGCAGAAGCTATTTTAGGAACGGAAAGTTATTTCTATGAACCAAGATTTCCTGAAATGGCTTCACAGCAAAATACAGTTTTGCCTTTTACGAGAAACGTTGCGGGACCTGCAGATTATACACCGTTTGCGTTGACATTTAGAAAATATACGCGTTTAAATACGGCAGTTCATGAATTGGCTATGGCTATGATTTATACATCGGGAATTATTCATTTTGCCGATTCAGAAGAAGTTTTTAATTCGCTTCCGAATGAACTTAAAGATTTATTTAAAGAGATGCCAGCGACTTGGGATAAAACCGAAGCCATAATTGCAGAACCGGGAAAAGAAATTGTTCTGTCACGTAAAAAAGATAATCTGTCTTATATTATTGGAATAAATGGTACTAATTCAATATCACCAATTTCAATTGATTTGACGAAATATGGCAAAGGATTTTCGAAATTCAGAGTTATTTCTGAAGGCACAGATCCGTTGATGGAATTTAAGGTTTCAAATTATCCTATAACTTCAAAATGGCAGTATAATTTAGCTCCAAAAGGAGGATTTATTATTCAGTTTATAAAATAAGTTGAAGATATTAAAAGTAAAAAAGCCTTTAAACGTTTGTGTTTAAAGGCTTTTTTTATTTCTATTGGCTGAAGGTTTTTAAGCTTTAATCTTTTTAGTTTTTTTCTTTCCTTTTTTCCACCAAATAATAAATCCGGTTATAGGAAGCGAAGCTCCAATCAAACTTACCAAACACCAGATTATTTTCCCTGTAAGACCAAAGAAAACTCCTGTGTGCAAATCATGATTACTGGCTTCATATACATCGGCAGCATTGTTGTCTTTGTAAAGCTTTGTGCGAAGCATTTGCCCCGTTTTTCCGTCAAAGAAAAGCGTATTTTGGTTTCTTGCCCAATTATTCGGATACGTCATTCTAACTCTCAATTCTCCCGTTTTTCTAATCGAAAATGAAACAGAAGTTGCTCCCGGATATTTGGAATTGGCACTTTCGTATATGTTATTGTATCGAACCGGAATTGTGGTTGAGTCAATTTTTTCTTTAGATAAAACTTCATCTCCTTTTCTAAGTTTGCTTCCGGTTACTATACTAACCGATTTTTTAACGGTATCGTATTTAAAATACGTTCCGGAAAAAGCTATTAAAAGCAAAACAATAGAAGCATAAAACCCTAAAACCTGATGCAGGTCATAATTGACTCTTTTAAAAGAACCGCTCCACTTTATTTTTAGAGACTGCTTTAGTAATCGTTTTTGATTTGGAAACCATAATACAAGTCCGGTAATCAGCATGATGATAAAAATCACGACCGACCAGCCTTGAATAAATTCGCCAACGTCTCCCAGTAATAAAGTACGGTGTATTTCAAGAACAACATTTAACCAGTCAGAACTTTGCTTGTTGATTAAGCTTCCGTCATACGGATTAAAATAATAGGTCTTTTTCTTTTTGGTCGAAATTTGAACCGCTGCATTGGGTTCTTCCGTATTTATTTTTAAAGCAGTAATTTTCTGTTTAGGCTCCAGTTTTTCATAATTTTCAATTATAGTTTTTAATCCTATAAATGATTTTTGCTGAACCGGAACATGCAGATATTCTTTGTTTGAAAAATCACGGATTTCTTCTTCAAAAACATAAAGAAATCCAGTAATGCTCACTATAAAAACAATGAGGCCCGATGCTAAACCGAGCCACAAATGTATTTGTCTTATTGTCTTTTTAAAACCTTTGGTCATAACTTATTATAAAAGCCAAATGTAAATAATATCAGTCGAAATAAAGAACTGAAAATCTTAGAATTTAAAGGTAATATTTCCGGTAACTCTCGTTGGATTTTGAGCAGCTAAACGGTATGACCAGTATTTCTCGTTTGTTAAGTTATCCACTTTTAAACCTAATCTGTATTTTGGTCTGTCATAGAAAACAGAAGCATCTAAAACAGTGTATTCAGGGATTTGGAATTTAAAAGCAGCTGTATTAGTCTGGAAATATTTGCTTCCGTAAATTCCTCCAACACCAAATCCAAGACCAGATGCAGCACCTTGTGTTAATCTGTAACTTGCCCAAAGATTGGCAGTTGTTGGCGAACCTGCAGTTGTTGGTCTTAATCCGTTAGTATTCGGATTTGATTTCGATAATCTACTGTCGTTATAAGTGTAACCGGCCACAATATTTAAACCTTTAATAGGGTTTGCAATAAGTTCAGCTTCAAAACCTTTACTCAATTGCGTACCATCCTGAATTTGAAAATTTGCATGATCTGGGTCATTACGCGTTACGTTAGTTACTTCAATATTATAATAACTCAAAGTAGCACTAATTTTAGTAAAGTCGAATTTAACTCCTCCTTCTAACTGATTCGCATGGTTTGGTTTAAAAACATCTCCATTAAAATCTGAACCTCCAACATTATTAAATCCGTTCATGTAATTAGAGAATACAGAGATTTTCTCTTTAACAATTTGATAAACTGCTCCAAATCTTGGAGAAAATGCGGTTTGGTTGTAATTCCCTGTAGTAGTGTTAGTAGCCGGATAATACAATCCTTTATTAATATAACGATCAGCTCTAAGACCAGCCATTATAATTAATCGATCTGTAATATTTAATACATCAGATACGTATGCACTGTATGTTCTTTCGTTATTAGATGTATAATTCGTGTAAGTAGCTGTTGCAAATAAAGGCTCTATTTTATCGATAGTAAAGTTATTATAAGCATCTCCCGGTGTTCTATAATTTATAGCCGGCATATTTACCGTTGCATCATTTCGCGTTGCACGTACGCTGTAGTAATCTAAACCTGCTACAACTCTGTTACGTAGGCTTCCAATTTTGAAATCACCATTAAAGTTTTGCTGAATATCTGTACCGTAATAAGGAAAATCCTGATTTGTAACTTGTTGTCTTAATGTTTCATTACTCATAGCTGTCAATGCTACAGTATATCCTTCTGATGATGATCTTGTACGCGAAACAATTGTTTGTGACGTCCATTCATCTGATATTTGATATTTTAACTGTGCAAATATATTATACTGCTGAGCGGTGTAATTTACAGTATTGTTAGCAAATGAAAGTTTATAAGGAATTTCCATTTCTTCAATGCTGTGTGCAGTAGCACCAGCTCCGGTAAAAGGAGCTAATCTCATTGGAGAAACTCCTTTTGATGCACTAAACTCAGCATCAATAAGTAAAGTCAGTCTTTCGTTTACCTGATAAGAAAAACTCGGAGCTATAAAAAAGCTTTTATTAAACCCCGCATCCTGAAAACTTCTTTCACTATGTAAAGCTGTATTAATTCTGAAAAGAGCAGTTTTATCATCATTAATTGGGGTATTGATATCGGCTGTAAAACGATTTAAATCCCAATCACCTGCAGAATACGATACTTCACCTTTAAAGAAATCAAAAGGTTTTTTTGTTACCCTGTTAAACAAACCTCCAAAAGATGAAATTGTACTTCCAAACAATGTTGCCGATGGCCCTTTGATAACTTCAATACGCTCTAAGTTAGAAGGATCAATTGAATTATAAGTAAAACTTCCAACCCCGTTTCTTACTAACTGAGGTGTTACAAATCCTCTCGAAATATTAGTTGATCTTCCCTGGTTTCTAACCTCAGAAATACCTGCACCCGGAATGTTTTTAAAAGCACTATTATAATCCGTGATTACTTGTTCTTTCATAAGTTCTTTACTTACAATGCTGTAAACCTGCGGATTTTCCATGTTTTTAAGTTTCATTTTAGAAACCTCTTCACTTTCTTTTCTTGCAAATCGGTTTCCTCCGGAGCTTACAATAACTTCTTCTAATTTTTGTGATGTATAAGCAAGTTCAAAATCAAGAGTTGGATTTGCATTATTTTGATCGACTAAAACAGAAGCCGGAGCAGACTCATAACCGTTTAGTTTTATTTCAACTAAATACGTTCCAAAAGGAATATTTTTTAGTAGATAAGTACCATCAGAATCTGTTGTGGTAGTTTTATTTAATTCTGAAATTTTTACCGCAGCACCTTGTAAAGGATTTCCGTCTTTCAGAATTGCTTTACCTGAAATAGTTCCCAAAGCTGACTGGGAAAAAGCAGCTTCTGAACAAAAAAAGACGATCAGAAACGCTAGAAACACTTTAGTTAAAACATTGTTTTTAAGTGTTTTAAATGTTGTTTTCATGTGAAATTTTGTAATTTATTCTTATTTAGACTGATTACAAATATATAAATAGAAGTATAAATTCATATAGCAGGATTAAAATTTTCTTAAAATAATATTAAAAATATTTAGTGGAAAATTCAGAATTGATAGTTTAAAATCTATAAAAGAAAAAACCTCATTTTATAATGAGGTTTTAATTTTTAAAAGCAGAAAAAGCATTACTGTTTTTTATAAAATAAAGTTGCTATTGCAAGAAGCGAACTGATCCCTCCAAAGAAATAAACAGACTGATAATTATAGAAACCTGCAATAAGTCCCGCTGCCGGTCCGGCCAAGGCAAGCGAAAGATCAAAAAAAGCGGCGTAAGCGCCTAAAGCTGTTCCGCGCATTTGCGGCACTACTTTTTTAATTGCTAAAACACCCAGCGATGGAAAAATTAAGGAGAATCCTATTCCGGTGAGACCACAGCCTGCCAAAGCAATTATTTTAGTCGGTGCAAACCCAATTAAAAGCTGACCTATAATTTCGATAACTAAAGATACAAGTGCCACTTTATAACCGCCAAATTTATCGGGAAATGAAGAAAAAAGCACTCTTGTCAATATATAGAAGAATCCAAATGCCATGAAAGCCAATGACGGATTTCCCCAGTTTTTATCTAAAAATAACAAAGCAATAAATGATGATATACAGGCAAATCCAATCGCTGAAAATGCCAATGCCAAACCTTGTTGCGAAATAAGACCCACAACTTTGTAAAACGGAGATCTCACGAGAGAAAGATCTACAGATAAAGAAGGCAGTTTAAGTGTAAAAAGCCAGCTTGCAGCAGAAAGCACACATATTAAAATAAATACTGTTGTTATACCATAAGTACTTTTAAGCCATAAAGCTGCCGGAGCACCAATTGCTATTCCTGCATACATGGCAATTCCGTTCCATGTCATCACTTTTCCCGATTGCTGTATACCTGCCAAACCTATTCCCCAAGATAGAGCGCCAGTTATAGCAAGACTTTCAGAAGTTCCGTGTACGATTCTGGCAATTACCAATAAAATTATAGCAGCGAGAACATTATTTGCAAATAGAGAAGCTGTTATATAAATAACTCCTGAAATAATCATAAGTAGTATTCCCAGATGATTACTGTTTTTGGCTCCTTTTGTGTCAGTTATTTTTCCGGAATATGCCCTTGTAAACAAAGTAGCCAATGACTGTAGTCCGATAACTGCGCCCACAATAAAATTGCTGAGGTTTAAATTTGTTTTTATAAAACCGGGCAGAATTCCCAGAGTCATGCCAATAGTTAAGTAAATAGCAAACACCGATAGAATTATTGGTGTGATCATTTTAGTAAAATTGTTGGTTTGTACCATTGTAGATTTTTTATAATTATACAACCGCAAAGGTAGACGGGAAGGACAGTGCAGGGCATAGCCGATTAATGGCTGTTATTGGACAATTAATGGTTTTGAATTTCTAAATTCAAGAGCAGTCATCGCAGTATTCTTTTTAAAGAAGCGTGAAAAGTATTGATAATCTTCATAGCCTAATTCATACGCTATTTGTTTTACATCAAGTGTGGTGTAATAGAGCATGCGTTTAGCTTCCAATAAAATTTCCTGATTGATCCAGTAACTTGCCGGAAAGCCCGTGATTTGTTTGGCAATTTCGTTAAGGTAAAGCGGTGAAATATTTAAAAGAGAAGCATATTCCTGAACCTGTTTTACTTTTGTTTTGTTCTCGGCTATCAGCTGTTTAAATCTAACGACACTATTATATTTTTGCCCTTCCGGACGGATCACGGATTTTTGTGAATCTAAAATTTTTGAGGCGACCATACCAGCGAGAGTTTCTATCATTGATCTTATAATAGAATCAAACAAAGGTTGTTGTGTTTGCTCAAGCTTTGATGCCAATAACGGAAGTATTTTAAAAACCATTTCATCACTCGTTACCGATGCAGATTGTTTTGCATTTAAATAGGTAATAAAAATGTCACGATATTGAAGCGGAACTAAATCATTATCTACAAATACAAGCCAGCCTTTACATCGTTTTGCTTCAAGATAGCGATGTACTTGTCCGGGAGCGACGAAACCAATTGCAGGGCCGCTTTGGCTTATTTCTTTAAAATCAAGTTCCCAATGAAAATTTCCATCTTGCAGGATAACAAACATATAATGATCGTCTCTGTGGGCAGTGTGCAAATATTCCTGAAGATTATCAAAGGAAGCAATATCAATACCCGGAGCGCTTAGCTCATCTTTATGTATTTCTATAGTTTCTTTTTTAGTCGGCATAATTCACCCAAAATTTTTATAAAACTACAAAATAATTCATATGCGGAAATTCAATTATATCCTGATTCAGATTTCAATTGAAATCTGAATCAGGAAATACTATTTAAAACCAAACTGAATTTCTTCGATAGTTAGAGTTAATTTTGAGCGTTAAATTTTGCAATAGCTTCTGCTGTGACCGGCGTAAATAAATTGACAAGATTACCATCTGGATCACGAAATAAGAATGATTTATTTCCCCACGGCATTGTGGTAGGCTTTTGAACGATATTATTTTGAAGATAATTTTCTAATCTAATATAATCTTGTTCTACATCTTCTGATTTAAATTCTATAATCACACTGCTGTTTTGAGCTGGTTTTGCGACCTCATCACCACCAAAGAAAAGTAATGTTTTGGTACTTCCAATAGCTAATGTTGTAGTTGGTGTTTTAACCTCGGCAAAATCTGGAGTATATTGCACGGCAGTTATCCCCGTAACCTGCTCATAAAATTTCACTAGTTCCTCTAAACGGGCAGTAATAATGCGAATCGATACTAAATTCATATCTTATTTTTTTAAAGTTATAAGACAAAAGTAATTTCATGTTATGACAGCTGTTTGTCAGTAGAGTTGAGTTTTTTTCGTATTTATTCTGAATAAAACAGTAAATAATAAGGATGAATAAAAACTCATCCTTATTGTATAAACTTTATTTATCAAAGAAAATTAAATGCTTTGTTGATCCGTTAAAGCGTTCAATTCCAGTATATCATTCTGATCAAGTGAAATTTCTTTCGCCCTGATGTTTTCTTCCAAATGATGTAGATTGGCTGTTCCAGGAATAAGCAGAATATTATCAGCGTGATGAAGCAGCCAGCTTAGTGCAAGCTGTCGCATGGTGACATTTTTACGATCGGCGATTTTTTGCAATTGCTCAGTCAAAGGCGTCATTCCGCCTCCAATAGGAAACCAAGGTATAAAAGCAATGCCCTGAGATTTACAATATTCTAATACAGGTTCCCACTGACGTTCTAATACACTGTATCGATTTTGTACCGAAACAACTTTGAAATATTTTTGTGCTTCTTTAATTTCATCAACCGATACTTCTGATAAACCAATATGCCTGATTTCTCCCTGTTCCTGTGCTTTAGCCAGAAATTCAAAACTTATTGGAGCAGGAACTTTAGGATCGATTCTATGCAGTTGGTATAGATCAATACGTTCCAGTTTCAACCTGCGCAGACTTCCGTCAAGTGCATCCTGAAGATGCTGCGGGCTGGCGTCGTTATGTATATCTGCCCACGGGCCAAAACGAACCAATCCGCCTTTAGTTCCAATAATCAGGTCTTGTTGATACGGGTGCAGCGCCTCGGTTATCAATTCTTCCGAAATGAAAGGGCCATATTGATCTGCAGTATCGATAAAATTCACTCCTAATTCTACAGCACGTTGGAGTACTTTGATAGAATTTTGTGGATCCTGCGGCATACCAAATAAATCAGGTGAGGTAATACGCATTGCTCCGTATCCCATTCGATTAATGTTCAGGTCGCCGCCCAGCAAAAATGTAGATTTAATAGATGTGTCCATAATTTGATTTTTTATAGATACAAAGCTATTGAGGTATCTTGAGTTTTAGTAAAGACTTTTCAAAGCATTATTTATACTTTTCAAATCTTTTTTCTAAAATCAGAAGGAGTAGTTCCTGCATATTTTTTAAAAAACCTCGTAAAGTAACTTTGATATTCAAAACCAAGACCAAAAGTGATTTCGGCTACACTATAATTCGTATAGCTTAGCAGTGACTTAGCTTCAGCAAATAAAAGTTCGTTGATATGTGCCGTTGTCGATTTACCGGTAGCCTTTCTTACCGCAGTATTGAGATGGTTAACATGTACTGAAAGACAACTGGCAAAATCTGATGCAGTTTTCAATTTAATAGTCTGTAGAGGTAAATCAACAGGAAATTGTTTTCGGAGTAAACCAAAAAATGAAGCTACAATTCTCGAAGTGCCTTTATCAGCTCTGTCCTTCGTATTTCGCATTTTTAAAGCCTCATGAAATATTAAATTGAGATGACTGCGAAAAAGATTCTCTTTGTCATCATACTGAATATCAGAGTCTGCTCGAATACGCTTAAATAAAACAGATAAAAATTCTAGTTCCTCGTTATCCGGAAAATAAACAGGCGATGACTGTTCATTAAATAATTGGCTGGCTAATCCGTTGAGCTGTGCACTGGAATTAATAAACTTGTCATCAAATACACAAAAATATCCTTCTGTTTCGATTTCACGTTCTGGCACCACCCATGAATGAGGTACAAGCGGATTAAGCAGTACTAACGCAGGTTTGTCTACTTCTATAGGAGAAAGGTTCCCGTAATACAATTGGTATGGCGGCCAGCCTGTTGTTACCAGACTAATTTTATAGAAATCCCTGCGATTATAAGATTCCAGTGTACATTTATTTTCTCCAATCGCTGCTACCAGAAACTGACTCATATTTTATTTAGATATATCTTAATCATTTACAAATTTATACAATTCAATTATAATGAATAAGTTCTATGCCAAATTTTTAGATTAGTAATTCTTACTTCTCACGCTTGCCAGTAGATCATGCGGATATCCCAAAGTAATAGCACTCAGTTTGTCTAATTGTTGAATATGTTCGGTTGTTAATTCTATAGAAGAAGCTTTAAGTCCATCATTAAAATGCTCAATGGTACGCGCGCCTAATATTGGAAAAGCGCTTTTAGATTTTACCCAGGCAAAAGCCACTTGTCCGGGTGTCGAATCAATTTCTTCTGCAATAATAAAAAGTTGATCCAGTATTGCTTTTGATTTTTCATCTTCGTGGTAATCAGAAGTGCCAAGAGTTATTCGCCCTGTTTCTCCTTTTCTGTATTTTCCCGTTAATGTTCCGCCTGCTAAAGGTGAATACATCATAGTTCCTAAGCCAAATTGTTCTGCCATTGGTATAAATTCACGATCTGCAGTATGCTGTAATAGATTATATTCGATTTGTACAGCAGTCAGTTTGGTTGAAGCAGCTATTGCAGAAACCTTCCATGCAGGAAAATTAGTTAAACCAGTATAAAGCACTTTTCCGCTTTTTACCAAATCTTCTAAACCTCTAATAATTTCGTCAAGCGGAGTAACGCCATCATCAAAATGCGGCATATAAATATCGATATAATCTGTTTTTAAGCGTTTCAGACTAGATTCTACAGCTTGTTTCATTGCTTTGCGATGATTTCCAAAATTGCTGATTTTAGGCGCAGCTTCATTACTTTGTGTGTATTTTGTACAAATGATAAAAT
The DNA here is from genome assembly GCF_057808895.1 of Flavobacterium sp. FG68. Lineage (NCBI taxonomy): Bacteria > Pseudomonadati > Bacteroidota > Flavobacteriia > Flavobacteriales > Flavobacteriaceae > Flavobacterium > Flavobacterium sp. FG68. Next base: position 14,470 of record NZ_JBMDIY010000034.1, on the reverse strand, counting down.
TGCTGCGCTGGTGTTCTATAAATTTCCCAATCAGTTCTTCCGATTCTCCAAGTTGGTATCGGTCAGAAGTATCTATAAAATTCCCACCCGCATCTGCATAAGCCGTTAATATTTTATGAACTTCTTCTGGATTTGTTCCGTGTCCTTTGCGTGTTCCAAAACTCGCTGCGCCCAATATAATTTCGCTGGAATATAATCCCGTTCCTGTGCCGAATAATTTATATTTCATGATTTTTTTATTTTTTGTAAAATTACAGACTGCTTTTAAATCAGTCAAGTACGGCTAAATTCAGCCGTATAAGATTTATCATTTTTATATTTTACCTTTGATACCCAATTCGATTCATTATGTACAAAAAGAAGATTCCGGTAAATTTAGACTGTGGACTGCATTTGTTTATGGAAGTAATTCAGGGCAAGTGGAAAATCGCTTTAATCTGGTGTATTCATTCGGGTATAAAACGTCCCGGAGAACTCCAGCGCAAAATATCAAAAGCATCCAGAAGACTTCTTGATAACCAGTTAAGCGAACTTGTTAATCATGGTATTTTAACCAAAATTACATATGAAGAACGTCCTTTAAAGGTCGAATATGAGCTGACTTCTTTAGGGAAATCACTCATACCGGCAATTGAATACACAGCGCAGTGGGGCGAAGACCATCGTGAAGAATTAGAAAAATTAATTCAATCATAATAATACAAATCAAAAAGAGTTTGTAACTGATATTTAAATATTAGTTTAAAGAAGAAAATAAAAAGTTATGATAAACGACTATAAAAAACACGATCTATACGGCAAAACACTAATTCAAAAAATTGAATTAACGCCACCGTTTAATTTTGATTTTCCGGTTACGGAGCAGGCTTGTTTTTTATACGTGAAAGGAGGAGACGTTGAATATCAAATCGATGATGAACAAATAAGTGTTGCCACAAATTATTCGTTATTATTGAATTGTATAAATTCCGGGAAACAAATACACAATTCAAAGTCAAACAGTAATTGTGAAATTGTAATTGTTACGTTTTATCCGGAGATATTAAAAAAAATATACGACAGAGAACTTCCGTTATTGCTTCAAAAACCTAAGAACGTAATATCAAATAAATCAAGTGAAAAAATAAACAACGATTTTCTAATTCAGAAGTACATTGAAGGATTATTGTTTTATTTTGAAAATCCATCTTTGATCAACGAAGATATTTTGGTATTGAAAGTAAAGGAAATTATACTTTTGCTTTCTCAAACACAAAATTCAGAATCAATACAACTCATATTATCACAGCTTTTTTCTCCTACAACTTATACTTTTAAACAAATTATAGAAGCAAATTTATTTTCACAATTGACAATTGAAGAACTGGCGCAGCAAAACAATTTAAGTGTGTCATCATTCAAACGAGAATTTGCAAAAATATTCCATGATACACCTGCTAATTATATCAAAGTTAAAAAACTGGAGAAAGCTGCCGAATTACTGCAGGTTTCAGATCAGCGTATTACAGAAATAGCATTTGACTGCGGTTTTAATGACTTGGCAAATTTCACCAAAAGTTTTACCAGTAAATACAATGTGAGCCCAACAAATTACCGCCAAAAACTGAATAACAAAGAGTAATTGTAAAACTCATTTTTATACTATTTAAGCATCTTTCATTTATTTGAAGGATGCTTTTTTTGTGAACCAAATTGCCAAATAGTTGGACTAATTGACAAAACCATTCTCCTTGATCTATCGGAAGTTTGCTAAGTATTTCAAACAAATTTAAATCATAAAAAATGGGATTATCAAGCTTAGGAATTTTTCACACAATTATAGGTGTTGCCGCAATGGTAGCGGCAGTAGTAGATTTTATCAAATACGGTAAAATCAATTTGAACACATTATCCGGTAAAATATATTTTTACGGAACAGTCGTAACCTCACTAACTTCGTTAGGAATCTCCAAACATGGCGGATTTAATCCGGGACATGTCTTTGCTATTTTTATAATCATTCTGGTATTAGCAGCCTATTTTCTGAATTCAAAAAGAAAAAACAGCGGAAGAGCTCGTTATTTTGAAAATTTCTGGTTGTCTTTTAGTTTTTTTCTGTCACTTGTTCCAACCGTTAATGAAACTTTTACCAGAGTTCCGCTAGGACATCCGCTGGCTAAGGATATTAAAGATCCTGTAATTGGGAACACACTTCTTGTTTTATTACTGCTCTTTATTGCCGGTTCAATATTTCAGTTTAGAAAACAGAAGTTTATCAATAAAACAACAGGACTTTAAATCAGGAAACATACTATTTTAAATAACAAAGCCATGAAAATAAAAGCCTTTTTCATTTATATATTACTTTTCTCGTGCGCATTACAAGCACAAAACATGGTCAGTATGTCATCTGTACATCCTGCGGCAGACACCACAAGTGCAGGAAAAAGAGAGCTCGCAATTCGCTATCCGGCTTTAAGACAGTTTGGTTTTTCGGCCAGTAGTTTTGGTTACAGCGATTTTGATTCAAAACTCGATGATAAAGATTTTGCAAATGGAAAAATAAAGACCGAACGTATCACTACTTTTTTCAATTCTCCGGCAATTCAATGGAGTGGTAATTCTCTTTCGGCAACGGTATTTTATACGTATACCGCCATCGAACTTAAAGATATAACCAATCTTACTGATTCTCAATTAATGCCTTTAACATCGGATAGAAATACGATAGATGTTGCGGTAAATTATTCCAGATCTGACCGTATTTTTAATCATCCCATTATATATTCATTGGTTGCCAGAGGTATTTCAGATAATCTAAATTCTGTGAAACGTTTTAATTTTAATGGAAGTTTCACTTTACCAATAAAGAAAACAGAGAACTCTTCATTTTCTGTCGGACTTTTGGTGCTGATCGATCCTTCTTCGCCAATTCCCGTAGAACCAATCATAAATTATTATCATAAATTCCTTTCGTCAGGATTGGAACTTATTGTAGATATTCCAACAGGAATTAATCTTAAAAAAGAAGTGACGAGAAATGCATGGGTTATTCTCGGTTCCAACCAAAGTTCGTTCAGTACTTTTTACAACCGACGAAATAATCTGCTCGATGGTAAAGTAAGTTACAATACAATTGAGCTAAAAAGCGGTGCAGCATTTGAATATCTTTTTGCCAAAAATATCATGTTAAGCGTAGGAGGCGGTATCAATAATTATTTCTCTTCCAGATTATTTAAAGATGGTGAACATTACAGCAATGCTTCTTTTACAAGTGATAATACAAGTACAGGTTATGTAAATGCCGGTATTTCTCTATTGTCTTTCTAGCAAACAAAATAGCTGATAACAAAAGCCCTAAACTGAAAAGATTTAGGGCTTTTTTTTTGGACTAAATTGCCAAATAATTGGGCTTATTGGCAAAATCCTTCTCTTAAGTATAACGCAATTTTGTAGTGTCAATAATGACAATCAAATTAAACAATAATAAAGAAATGAAACGTACAGCAAAAGCACAATGGACAGGAAGTGCAAAAGAAGGAAAAGGAGAATTAACAACTCAAAGCGGGATTTTAAATCAAACCAACTACAGTTTTAAAACTCGTTTTACAGGAGAAGAAAAAGGTACAAATCCCGAAGAATTATTAGCGGCGGCACATGCAGGCTGTTTTACAATGGCAGTAAGTTTTGCCTTGGCAGAAAAAGGCTTAACACCAACATTATTGAATACTGAAGCAACTTTAACGATGGAAGGTTTTGCTATTTCAGGAATTCATCTTTCAATTACAGGAAGTGTACCGGGAATTAGTGAAGAAGAATTTACAGCTGTTACAAAAGCAGCAGAACAGAATTGCTTAATATCAAAAGCTTTAAGTGTTCAGATTACTTCTGATGCGCAGCTTTTTGCTTAAATAAAATAATTTTTAAGCTGAACCAAATTACCAAATAATTGACCTTAATCGCAAAAACAAACTCTTTTTTGTATTGCAATTTTACAAGGTCAATAATGGCACAATTTAAAATTTAAAATCATGATAACATCAAAAAAAATGAAGGGAATTGTAATGATGATAATTGCAGTCCTGTCTCTAACAGTTTCGAATATTTACGCACAGGAAACATTAAAAAAAGGAGATAAAGCTCCGGGATTTACTCTAAAAAATCAAGATGGTAAAGACTTTAAACTGGCAGATCATTTAGGGAAACAAAAAATAGTGGTTTTTTTCTACCCAATGGATCAGAGTCCTGTTTGTACTGCCGAAGTATGCGCGTTTAGAGATGCTTACGCAAAATACAAAGATGCCAACGCTCTTGTTATAGGAATTAACCAAGGTACTGTTGAAAGCCATAAAGCATTTCAATCAAAAGAAAAACTTCCTTTTGATTTGTTAAGCGATCCGGATAATAAAGTATTGAAATTGTTTGGTGTGAAAGAAGAAAATTTAGGCACTATGATCCTGAGCGGACGTGAAACGTTTGTGATTGGAAAAGATGGTGTTATTGCTTACAGTTTCAGAGATTTTATGAAAGGTGAAGATCATTCTAAAGAAGTACTTTCTTATCTGAAAAAATAATAACATTTCTTATTTTTTAAAGTGTCCGCTATTAAGCATCGGTGTTTCAAGGTTACTGATGGCATCGGTGCGAGGAGCGGCTAATCGTAAAATTTTATTCAAATGAAAAATTTAAAAAACGGTTCTGGTCTGTTATCATTTTGTTTTCTCCTGTTTTCAATGTTTTGTTCTTTGAATGCAGAAGCTCAGAAGAAAACAGGAAATGAAATAAATTTTGTTCCGAAGAATTATCAGCAGGCACTTACTATGGCTAAAGCAAGTCATAAAAATATTTTTGTAGATGCATACGCCGTATGGTGTGCTCCTTGTAAACAGCTTCAGAAAACTACATTCAAAGATCAAAAGGCAGCTGCTTATTTTAATAAAAATTATATCAATTTCAGTATTGATGTAGAAAAAGGAGAAGGAACTACACTAGCCAAAACATGGGGAATTGAAGGTCTGCCGACACTTTTAATTTTGGATCAAAACGGAAAAATAATTGCCAGTCATATTGGATATGTTGATGGAGCAGGATTGCTTGAATTTGCTAAAGAAGCCTCGGCTCAATAATCTACCCTTTTGATTGAGTCAGAAGATTTGATCTCTATCTGAATTAATAATAAAATTTATGAAAAAACACGTTCTGGCAATTTATATCCTGATATTTTCCTCGCTTTCAGGATTTGCATTTCACACTTTTAAAAGTTCAGCCGGTTCAACTCAAACAACGGCAGTTCAAACCGAAACGGCAACATTTGCTACAGGCTGTTTTTGGTGCGGAGAAGCTAAATTTTCACAGCTTAAAGGCGTATTAAAAGTTACGCCTGGTTATACAGGCGGTCTTACTGAAAATCCCAGTTATGAAGAAGTTTGTACCGGAACAACCGGACACGCTGAGGCTTTTTCTATTGTTTATGATCCGTCTTTAATTTCATATGATGAATTACTGGAAGCTTTTTTTCTTTCACATGACCCAACGCAGTTGAATCGTCAAGGCAATGATGTTGGGACACAATACCGTTCGGCGATTTTCTATCATAATGAAAATCAGAAACAAAGAGCCAAATATTGCATTGCGCAGCTCAAGGAGAAAAAAATCTACGAACGTAATATCGTGACAGAAGTAACATCTTTCACTAAATTTTACAATGCCGAAAGTTACCATCAGGAATATTATAAAAAGCACCCTAATCAGGCTTATTGCCGATATGTAATTCAGCCCGAGCTGGAAAAATTCAGGGAAATATTTAAAAAGAAACTCAAATAGTGATCACTATGAAAAATATAGTATTAAGCTGTATAGCAGTTTTATTGACTGCCAGCGGTTATGCTCAAAATATGAAATCAGAAAAAGGACATGAAAATAATCCTTACTATTCAACAACCGATACGTCAAAACTGAATGTATCTGATGCTGAATGGAAAAAAGTATTACCGATTGATTTATATCTGGTGGCAAGAGAAAAAAATACCGAAAGACCTTTTACAGGGAAATACTGGAAAAGCAGTACTAAAGGAACTTATTATTGTGCAGCGTGCGGTAACGTACTTTTTAAATCTGATGCCAAATTTGCAAGCAGCTGCGGATGGCCGAGTTTTTACGAACCTCTTAGAAAAAACAGTGTGCGTTATCACGAAGATAATTCACTTGGAATGAACCGTACAGAAGTTCTCTGCGGACGATGCGATGCGCACTTGGGACACATTTTTGATGATGGTCCGGCGCCTACTTACAAAAGATTCTGTATGAATTCTATTTCGCTGGATTTTGAACCAGAAGAATCAAAAAATAAATAATATGTATCAAAAATTTAAGGGTATTCTTGGGATACTTTTCATTTTGTTTTTTATAAATGTAAACGCGCAGATTCAGGAAAATCCTGTAAAATGGAAATCAAGAATTGAACAAGGTTCTGGCGATACGTTACAATTAACATTTTCGGCTGTAATTAAAAAAGGCTGGCATATTAACAGTCAGTTTAATAAAATACAGGATGGTCCGCTTCCTACCTCTTTTCATTTTGAAGAATCAGACCAATATGTTCTTGCAGGCCGAGTAATGGAACCCAAACCTCTCAACCGAATAGAGAAGGAGTTTGAGAATCAGACTTTGTACTATTTTGAAAATGAAGTCACTTTTATACAAAAGATAATTCCTAAAGCAAAAGACAGCATAAAGATTAAAGCAACTGTCAATTATATGTCGTGTGGAAGTACAATGTGCCTTCCGCCGGAAACCGAGAAAATTAATTTAAAATACATGCCTAAACAAAGTGCAGCAAATGCGCATTATGTACCACCCGTAAAAGAAGCTAATTTATGGTGGATATTTCTGGGAGGATTTCTAGGCGGATTTTTGGCAATATTAACGCCTTGTGTATTTTCTATGATTCCGCTTACGGTTAGTTATTTTACCAAAAACGGAGGAATAAAGCGAGCCATCATTTATGCTGCATCCATTGTTGCAATATATGTCACACTTGGTTTAACGGTTACGCTGACTTTAGGACCAGATGCGCTGAATGCTTTGGCAAGTAATGGTATTGTAAATTTTATTTTCTTTTTGATATTTGTTGTTTTTGCCATCTCATTTTTAGGCGCTTTTGAAATAACACTTCCAAGCAGCTGGCTTAACAAATCTGATGAAATGGCTGATAAAGGCGGATTGATTGGAATATTTTTTATGGCTTTTACACTGGCACTGGTTTCGTTTTCCTGCACAGGGCCAATTATAGGAAATCTTTTGGTTGAAGCTGCAATTAGCGGAAGTATTATTGGACCAGCAATAGGAATGTTTGGGTTTTCATTTGCGCTGTCCATTCCGTTTCTGCTTTTTGCGGCTTTTCCGAGTATGCTAAAAAAACTACCTAAATCAGGCAGCTGGCTTGGAAAAGTAAAAGTGATATTAGGTTTTCTTGAACTGGCTTTGGCGCTAAAATTCCTCTCAACGTTTGATCTTGTTTATGGATTGGGAATATTGAAGCGTGAACTTTTTATAGCCATTTGGATTGTTATTTTTACCTTATTTGGATTTTACATGCTGGGCAAGCTAAAGTTTGATGAATACGAAAACAATTCAAAAGTTTCAATCAGCGGTTTTGTGTCTTCTATTTTGATATTCAGTTTTGTGGTTTATTTGATTCCGGGGCTGTGGGGCGCCCCTTTGAAACTAGCCAGCGGATTTTTACAAAGAATGGAATCAAAATAATACCGCTTCTGTTTCATCCAATACAGAAAATGTGACAGAAAAACATTCGCAGCCATGTCCGCAAAATCTCAACTGTTTTCATGATTATGAAGAAGGACTGGCTTATGCGAAAAAAGTAAATAAACCTATCATACTTGATTTTACGGGTTGGAGTTGTGTGAATTGTCGCAAGATGGAAGACAATGTTTGGAGTGATAAAGAAGTGTGGGAAAAGCTAAACAACAATTATGTATTGATTTCACTTTATGTAGATGATACAACAGTACTTCCGGAAAAGGAACAGTTTATTTCGAAAACTACCGGGAAAAAGATCAAAACAATTGGGAATAAATGGAGTAATTTTCAAACTGAAAAGTTCCAAACCAATTCGCAGCCGTATTATGCTTTGATGGATACAAACGGAAATATGCTTTCTAAACCAGCAGCATACGAACCTGATGTGAAAAAATATGCAGCGTTTTTACAAAAAGGAATTGAGAATTTTTAAGTTATTTTGATAAAACTTAATTGAGAATTTAATCTTTTGATTTAGACCAATAAAAAACCCTTAAACAGAAATGTTTAAGGGTTTTGCCTTTTAACTTATTCTAAAAGTTTCATTAATTAATTTTAACCAAATGATTTTCGATAGCAGCTCTTTGAGACTCATATTGAGCAGGAAGTTTTAAGTTTTTACCTAATTCTTCTAAGCTTTCATCTACAGTAAATCCGGGATTATCTGTAGCAATTTCAAATAAAACACCTCCCGGTTCTCTAAAATATAAAGAATGGAAATATTGTCTGTCGATCTGCGGTGTAATTGACAATCCGTAAGCTTCGATTTTTTCACGGAAGTGCATTAAAATTTCATCATTTTTTACTCGGAAAGCAACATGATGAACAGTTCCATTTGCGTTTAAACCGCGTTTTTCATCAGCCAATTCTACCAAATCAACAATTGCAGCATTTTCTACAGCATCTGTTGTATAACGGTAACGGTTTACGTCTTGATCGATTAATTTGTAACCAAATATTTCAGTTAAAATTGCAGCAGTTGGTTTAATGTCGTTTAAAGTCAAAGTAATGTTATGAAAACCTTTTGTAGCTACATCTGCTTTTACCTCATCAGTTTCCCACGCTTTTCTGTTATCGTCTGTTTTAGATTCGATTAATTCTAACTTTAAACCATCCGGATCTAAGAAAGTAAGATATTTTTCTCCAAATTTTTCAGATGGTTTATTGTATATTACATTGTATTGTTCGAAACGTTTCTGCCAAAAATCCAAGCTTCCTTTTGGAACAGAATATCCAATTTCTGTAGCCATTCCAGAACCTTTTCTTCCTTGCTGAATTCCTTCTCCCCAAGGGAAAAAAGTTAGGATTGTTCCGGCACTTCCCACTTCGTCGCCAAAGTAAAAGTGATACGTTCCCGGATCATCAAAATTTACTGTTTTTTTAATGAAACGTAATCCTAAAATATTAGAGTAAAAGTTGAAGTTTCTTTTTGCGTCACCTGCAATTGCAGTTATATGGTGTAAGCCTAAAATTTTATTTTCCATGGTATTATACTATTAAATTGTTATTGATTTCTTATACAAATTTACCTCCATTATCGTTCTGGATCGATTAACCTAGATTAAGAAATAAAAGCCTCTTTTTATTATTCGAAAACTAATAACCAAATAGTATTCCAAGCGTGTTATCTGTTTGTTTATTAGCATTTTACTTGTGCTGTGGTTTTTTGTTTTTACGATATATCGCAATTTTATAAATGAAGCTGTTTTATTTAGAAAATCGATAAAAAATATAGTGAGGTTATTTCTTAGATTTTATAAATAAAAAAGCCGACAGAACGTCGGCAGTTTATAATTTTATAAATATTGATTTTCGAAGTTTGGGCTCCATATTTTTTGTTTTGTGTCCTTTTCCTGAAGTGTCTTCAACCAAGAGAATAGATCCGGTTTCAAATTTTCTTTTTTCTCCTAAAGAAGTTTCAATTTCTACACCGCCTTCTAATAAAACAATGTATTGGCGGTCTGGCGCATTGTGAAAATCATAATCATAAGAAGGTTTGACTTCTCTAAATACGATAGATTTTACAGGTTCATCATCAGATAAAAATCCGATCTCGCCATTGTTTTTCAACGGAACTTCGAAATCTTCAAAATGACTTTCGCCGTTGGCATCGCTGTAAACTCGCGTTATCGTAATCATTATTTTTTGTTGAAAATTAATGCATTTGCACAATCTACTTCGTCCTGACTTATAGTATGTCCCATATTCGGGTAGATTTTTTTAGTAACATCTGCGCCTAATTTTTGAAGAAGTGCTTCAGTTTCATTTACTCTTTCAACCGGAACATGAAAATCAGGATCACTTGTTCCGATGAAAACTGGTGTGTTTTCGAAATTTCCGGCATAATGATTTTCATATACTTTATCGCCAATAAGTCCGCCTGTAAAAGCGACAACGCCTCCGTATTTAGCAGCATTTCGGGCTGTAAATTCTAAAGCCAGACAAGCGCCCTGCGAAAACCCAAGAAAATAAATGTTCTCTTTTTCGATTCCGTTTTGCTGAATTGCCACCACAACCTGATGAATAGCTTCTAATGATTTTGAAAAAGAAGGTTCATTTTCATTAAGTGGAGCCAAAAAAGAATACGGATACCATGTTCTGTTTTCGGCCTGTGGCGCTACTAATGCAAAATCATCAACTTTAAGATGTTTTGCAATTGAAAGAATATCATGAGCGCCCGCACCACGGCCATGAATCATGACTAAAGCTTTTTTAGCTTCGTTTAAAGGAATACCGTCGGTTAAAATTTCTGTATTCATAATGTTATATTTTTAAAATTATGAGACTGATTAAAGTGGATTTTTTGGCCACAGATTAAAAGGATTAAAAGGATTTTTTTTAAATCTGTGTGAATCCTTTTAATCTGTGGCCTGTAAAAAAAAATAATTATTTTTTCCAGATATCCTGATATTCATCCGGATGTCTTTTGAATTGTGCATGAACATAAGGACAAAGCGGTAAAACCATTAAATTATTGGCACGAACATACGATACCATTTCATCCAAAAGTTTTTTCGCATAGCCTTTTCCTTCAGCTTCCGGTTCAACTCCTGTATGATAAACAGTCAATAAATCCGGTTTAATACTTACCGTCATTTCACCTTGTTTTTTGCCATCAACATAAAGATTAAAAGCGCCATGTTTTTTCTCGTCTAATTCTAGTTTTATCGTTTCCATATTGTTCTAGTTATAATTTGATGTTGTTAATTTCTTTTACAAACTTAGGCAATACACACAAATCTGCTGATTAACCTAGATTAAGAAAAATTTCACTTCTCAGATTTAAAATAGATTCTATTTGTGTACTATTTATATTTCACTATCGGTGAATTCTTTTAGCGAAATATAGTTATTAGAATAATTTTTTCAAAGTACATTTATTTGATTATCAATAAATTAGTAAATTAGCATAGTGCTTGCTTTATCTGTTTCCATGATTAGGCACAGGAAAGAAATCAGAATACTTGTAAAGTATTTGAAATCTTAATAAAATGATTAAAATCTGATCTTTAATAAGTGCTTTGCCCGGATTATACAGCTAATTTAGAAGTAAGGTACGTCATATTTTATAAACCTCAATTACTCATTAAATATTAATCTTATGACAAAATCAAAATCTATTATTCTGATACATGGAAACTTTGTAAACCAAATCAGCTGGGAAAAGTGGAAGGACCGATACGAACAAAAAGGCTATACCGTTTACACGCCGGCTAATCCCGGACACGATGGAATTCCTTCTGACTTAAGAAAACAAGTTCATCCAGATCTTACCAAAACGGGTTTTATAGATGTGGTTGGCAATATTGTTAAATTAATTGATACTCTGCCAGAAAAGCCATTAATCATTGGGCATTCAATGGCAGGAATGGCGGCGATGAAATTATTAGAATTAGGTAAAGCAGCTGCGGCAGTTAGTATTGATGGTGCTCCTCCAAAAAATGTATTTCCTCCTTTTGCAACATTAAAGTCAGTTATACCCGCATTTGGTTTCTTTTCTTCCCAAAAATATTTCATGGGCAGCCGCGAATGGTATGACAAATGCTTTTTCAACACACTTCCGGAAAGAGACAGAGCAAATGCTTTTGATAGTATTGCCGTTCCTGAAAGTTATAAAGTAAGCCGTGAACTGGTGTTGAATTCTTTTTCTAATATTGATTTCAGCAAGCCTCACAATCCTATTTTATTTATTGGCGGAGGCAGTGATGCAATTTTCCCTTCATCACTTACAACCACTCTGGCCAGAAAATATAAAGACAGTAACAGCAAGGTTGACCTGAAAATTTTTCAGGGAAAAAGCCATTTTATATGTGGTGAACCAGGCTGGGAAGCTGTAGCAGATTATATTTTAGACTGGTACGAACAATTATAAACTTTGATAATGCATACTAACAATTAAAACATAATACAATGAGCAAGATTACAGTAAAAGACGGAACAGAGATTTATTATAAAGACTGGGGAACAGGAACGCCTATTTTTTTTCATCATGGCTGGCCTTTATCAGCAGATGACTGGGATCCACAAATGCTATTTTTCTTAGATAAAGGATTTAGGGTAATTGCACATGACCGAAGAGGACACGGAAGATCTACACAAACGTATTCTGGTAATGAAATGGATACTTATGCTGCAGACGTCGCGGAACTTACTGAGTTTTTAGATTTAAAAGATGCTATACATATCGGACACTCTACAGGTGGAGGTGAAGCGATTCATTATGCCGCAAAATATGGTAAAAACCGTGTATCAAAAGTAATACTTATTAGTGCGGTGACGCCGTATATGATCAAAAACGAAGGTAATCCAGACGGAGTGCCAATAGAAGTTTTTGATGATATTCGTTTTAACACAGCCAATAACAGACAGCAGTTTTATCACGATATTACTTTTCCGTTTTATGGATATAATAGAGAAGGAGCAGATATTAAAAAAGGAATTCAGGACAATTGGTGGCGTCAGGGAATGAACGGCGGAATTAAAGCACATTATGACTGTATAAAAGCATTTTCTGAAACAGATTTTACCGAAGATCTAAAAAGTGTTGATTTTCCTGTGCTTATATTACACGGCGAAGACGACCAGATTGTTCCTTATAAAGTCACTGCACTAAGGGCTATTAAACTGGTGAAAAACGGAAAAATAATTACTTATCCGGGACTTTGCCACGGAATACCAACAACAGATGCTGACAGAGTGAATGCAGATATTCTTGATTTTATTAAAGCTTAAGTATTTTATTTAAAAAATTTCTATCTGAAAGAAGGAAAGATCTACAGATTTACAAATACAAATAAAGCAGTGTCAGTAATAGGAGAGGAATAAGAATGTAATTAAAATAAAAAACCCTTAAACATTTCTGTTTAAGGGTTTTGCCTTTTTGTAGCGAGGACGGGAGTTGAACCCGTGACCTCAGGGTTATGAACTTGAAAATAAAATTAGAACCCTTGTGTTTACTAGTGTTCGCAATTCTATTAGTCGGTAAAAAAAAAACATAAATCGTGTTCGTTTTAGTGTTCTGTTTTTATTTAAAAATTATAGTAGTTTTTTAATTCTTCTTTTCACTGAACTAGATTGTTTAAAGCAATCAATTATAGCGTTTAATTCATGTTCGTCTAAAACTCCTTCAATTTCATAATGTATCCCTTGAATTGAATATGATTGAAAAAATAATGTTTTATCTATGTCGTCCTTTAGCCAACACCCATGTAAATAAGTATCAAGAGGGAAAGAAAAATTAGTATTTGTAGCTATTATTGTTTTAGCTTTAAAACAATAAGTAGTTTGCTGTGCTTGAGGCAAATCTATACACCCATGATTTATTATTGTATTCGTGGGGAAATATTCAATAGATGATGGTAAGGAAACAATTAATTGAACCCCATTTATTTCTTTTAAGAATAAGAAATATTTATTTTTTGGAGTTCCTTTTTCAAATTCATAATCATAAATATATAAGAGAGTTCCTTCGTTCATCCTAACTCACTTTAAATTTACCTAAACTTGCTTCAAGTTCAAGATGATGTTGATAAATAGAAAGTTTCATAGGTTGATCTTGTATTATTTCCCTAAAATCCAATTCAATATTGGAAGTATTTTGCCAGCCTTTATTAAATGACTCTAGCAAATTGTGTCTGTTGGCAGTACTATGCCATAAAGAATCTTTTTTATGTGTATAGTCGATTAAAACAAATGCTGGCTCATTTTTCAAAACTTGAGTTATCTTTTCAAGTAATTCAATTTCATTATCATTAAACTCATCGTCATTGAACTCCTTCTTTGCAGTTATATAGGTTCTATTTCCACTATGAAAAACAAGATTTATATATTCTTCTAGCATTTTAGGTTGTTCACCAGATAGATCAACATATACATCTTGAGCAACGGGGCCTAATTGCCAAACTTTATACTTTAAATTTAAAAATGGAAGTCCATGTTTTGAAATAGAAATCTCGTCTAATAAATAAAGAATTTTTAAAAGCTTAGTTTTAGACAAATCATTTATTCTTTCTGCAAGAAATATGACTGTATTCCCTAATTTTTCTATGTCTTGTTTGCTATACATTTAAAATGATGCTAGTGTGGTTAAAGGTTTTAAAGGTTTTAAAGGTATTACAAGTATTACAAGTATTACAAGTATTACAAGTATTACAAGTATTACAAGTATTACAAG